>JAKEEQ010000406.1 GCA_022616515.1 Chloroflexota bacterium
AGGTCAAATTGCTGCGGGAGTTCAATCGCCGCCGCGTTCATCAGATGAAATTCGAGATTGGGCACATCGGCGAACTGCTGGCGGGCAAAGTCGATCATCTCTGCAGAGAGGTCAATGCCCACCACATACTGCGCGATTTCAGCCAGAAACGCCGTCACCTTGCCATCGCCGCAGCCAATATCCAGAATCGTATCCGCCGGGGTTGGTTCCAGCTTTTCGATGAGTTCCCGTGCCCACTTCCACTGCTCGGATGAGTTCTGTGCATAATCTTCGGGATTCCACTGGTGCATGGTTGTCGGCTCCTTGTTGGTGACAGTTCGAGACATACCCAAAATCTTACCCCCTCTGTGTCTCCCCCGCAAACGAGAGAGATAAGCTGCGTGGCTTGAATAAAGCCATTTGTCGCACCACTCTGCTGGGGTGCTGTTCACGCAGGACGCCTCGTTGGGCGTCCCTACCCACGTTCGCCGGTGTTTCGAAGGGACGTGCCGTTGCACGTCCCTTCCTCAATTCATTCACACGCCCCATAGGACTTCAACAGCGGGAATCTTATCTTCTGGGGCAGCATACTGGTTATTTAACCATGTAAATTTGCCTGAATTCTCTTCAATGTCCTAAAATTACTTGTATACTGACCCCACTCAGTGCAAATCACCGGAGGCAAAATGGGCAAGCGCAAAAAAGGATCCACGAGAAGCTTTTCTTTCTCGCTCAATCTTGATGACGAGGAACAATTTGCGCTCGCCGAAGAAATCGACAATTTAAAAGTTAACCGGCAATTCAGCCCGACGATACGAGACGCCTTGCGGCTTATTCTTGATTTGAAAGCTGGTAAAATAGATGTGTTGGGAGAAATGTTTCCCGAACTGATCACCAGTGCCCCTGATGATTTATTAAATGAATTGGAGGAAATCAAGAAATTACTGGAATCACCACCGGATATAACCGTCGTGCCAGAGGAAAAGTCTGAACTCAGCGCCAGTGGTGATTTATTAGATGAATTAAAGGAAATCAAGAAACTACTGACGTCATTGCTGAACATGACAGATGTGCTGGGAGATATGTTTCCTGGACTGACCATCAGTGCCGCTGATGATTTATTGGTTGAATTAAAGGAAATCAAGAAACTACTGACATCAACCTCGCCAATGATACAGCCAATCGCGCAGCAATCACAATGGAACCGGAAGCAGTCAGTCGTTACAGAAATTACGGAAAAAAATGTTGGCACAGGCGACGGCAGCTCAGCCAATAACCTGTTGTCATCTCTGAATAATTTTTAGATGGGAAAATACAATGCGGGGACCTCCGCATCACAAGTTGTTTAACGCAAAGGATAAAACAATGGCTCGATTAATTGCAAGCGTGGACGCAGGAAATGGTGGAACCAATGCCATTCTGTGGCACAACGGGCAACAGTTTGGACCGATCTACTTCCCCTCAATCCGCATGGAAGTGACGGGCGATTCGCTGGGTTTCGGCAACGAATTATCAATCGACTATGTTGATTACAAAGGCAGTCGTTACGCCGTTGGGGATGATGTCTTGTTGTTTAATAATCCAAATATCACTGCACATCGCGGTGGTGAAAACCGATATGGTGACGAAACGCAGCAATTTTTAGTTGACACTGCCATTGCGGGCCTGGGAGTCACGGCTGGCGTGGTGCAGCTCATTCTATTTGCCCCCCCGGGCGTCTATAGCGACGTCAAAGACAGACTTGCCAGCGCCTTTGAAGGTCGGGAAGTAGAAATTCAACTGAAAGACGATACAGTACCTCGCCGATGGCGTTACAAGAACGTGAAGGTGCTTCCAGAAGGTCTGGGCGCGTTGATGGCCTTTGGATTTACTGAAGAGGGCGAGAATGCGTTCTCAAATGTCCTGGATGGAAGAAATCTGCTGCTTGATGTCGGACTGTACACCGTCGATGCTGTGGAGATTCTCAACGGTCAGGTAATTTCCGAAAACAAACAGGAAATGAGTTTCCGTGACGATGGCATCTTTAAACAGGTATTACAGCCGGTGCTGCGCTATGCCAAGACGGCAGGCGGCAGGGATTTTCGAGATCTAACAGCCGCCGATGTCGACCACTCCTTAAGGGCTGGTCTGGTCGGATATGACCGGCGGTCAACGCCTATTGAGAAATGCCGCTTTTCCGTGCGGAGGGCCAATAAGACACTGGACCTTACCGATGAGTTTCAGGCGGCTTTTCATCGACTGGCAACGTGGCTGCATTCCGTCATTGACAGTAATTTCAATGAATTAGCAGGCTATTCCGGGCTATTTCTTATTGGCGGGGGTGCCGATCTGGTCAGAGAGTACATTCGAAAACAGTATCCTGAGCGGCTATGGGACCACGCGACCATTGAACACATCGCAAATGTAGAGCCGTGGGATATGAATATTGTTGGCGGTCTGCGCTACGCACTGGCACTGCAAAAAATGGGATAGAGGTATAACGGCTTATTTCTGCCTTAATCAATAACCTTGAAGTGCAGACAATCTGGACAACGTCACAACGTAATCAAAATCGACCCTTATCCGTCATAGCATCAACCACTCTGACGATTTGGTCCGATATTGCCTGCGACTCATAGCAATAGGGCGGAGACAGAACAATGGCAGAATTTACCGAGACAACAAGACACATTACCCATAACCAACACGGCACCCCCGTTCTTGCGGAAACTCATACCAATATTATCCCGCTCGGCATTGCTCATGAAATGGGGACAAGTGAATCAGATTTACTTGAGCAGTATGGTATCAGCCGGGCACAATTGCACGCGGCACTTTCCTACTTCTACGAAAATCGAGAAGCTATCCGCGCTTATCAGGCTGAGACGGAGCGCCTGTTAGACGAACATGCGGTTGATGGTAATAAGCGGCTGGACGAACTGCGGAAGCGTCGCCAGCAAACAGATGAGTAAATACCGCGTCCAAAAGCTCACCAGATGAGTCAGGTCGACTTATTTGATGCCTTCCGCGACAATCTCAGCCATATCCCGAATCTGTATCAAAAATGGTCACGGTATTGGCGTTCTCACTTCTCGGCTGAATAGTTTATGGAGGCCAATACATGGTCAATTGTTTCTTGAAAATCAGCAAGTGAACCCGAAGCTACTGTCACCTCAACAACTATTAAACTATCTGAGTCAATATGATTGACAACAGTAAACAACTGATCATTGACGCCGGATAAGACCACAAATGTTGCATCTTGACCTGCCACTTCTATAGCACCCAGTTCAAGCATGGTTATTGTGGTTCGTTCGTCTTCAGGGGTAAATGCTTCGGCGAAAGCAAATGTCCAGACAATAAATCCTGTATAGTAGCCAGTCAAAAAATCATCAGTGCCGTACTCAGATAGATTTTCGACTCGTCTGGAATCTCCAGACTCAGATGTACGAATAGTGATCACAGCTTGATCTTCCGATAGCATGGGAGAAATCAGAGTTGGTCCAAGAACAAACTCATCATTAGAGATGGTGAATTTTACCCCACCATCTTCCTCATTATCATCAACCTCTACATTCCAGCCCTCTGGATACTCGAACGTAATTGAGCCATCTTCAGACACAAACGTATTCCAATTATCCTGAGCCATAGTCGAAGAAGGCAACACAAATTGTAAGGTAAGAAATATAGCGACAATGCTATATATTTTCGTTATACGTCCTGTACTCGTCACTGTCTTTCACTCCTGCTACTTTTCTTGACATCCTGACGACAAGTTAAGCATGATCCTGTGATCTTATTGATTTCTCCTCAGTTCATTCTAAACAAAACGACTCCCGATGGCTACCGGGAGTCGTGGTCACGGCGAGTTTGAATGCCCTATTTGATGCCCTCCGCGACAATCTCCGCCACATCCCGAATCTGCACATCTTCAATCTGCATGGACCCTGGACAGCGCCCAGCATACATTTCATTATGGAGGAAGCCACTGCGGATAGACTGCATCTACTTCCCTGTTGGACGTTACCTGAGTTAATTCGCCGCTGGCAACATCGAGAAGGTATATGGTGGCTCGCTCCCGAAAATCTTCCTTCATACTGAATGCGATATAGGCCCCGTCTGGTGACCAAACCGCAGGACCATGAAAGTATGCAATTAACGGCGAGACATTTATACTCTGAATTACACCGCGTGATTCGATATCGACGACAATAAGTCTATATCCGTTATTATCACTGCCATCCATCATTACAAACCGGCTTCTATCAGGCGAAAGCACGATTGGCTCCGCCGACACCGCTGTAGTTTCCAGAAAAACATTGATTTCACCCGACGTCACGTCATATTCGAGGACTTCCCACCAGGGATCGTTTTCGGGATGGCGGGGGTCCGAGAATGAAGCCGATCAATCGAGATTTCATGATGATCGCTCTGGAGGTGGTTCGATGTAGAGAGTTGGTCCGATAAGGGCACTGACTTTTACGAGTTTGACCTGACGCCCATCGGATGGAAACTCGAAGCCAATCCAGCCAGAGAAGGAACCACCGCCGATGGCATTGCCTACGCCGAAAGCGGGATCGAGGTTCACGAATGGCGTTCCATCCCATTCTTGGTCGTTGTCAGCGACGAGAGCGAAATCCACATCGAAGGAATTACAGCGAGAATCTCCTTCTTTTTTGCACTGCATCTCGACAAGAATGATGAGATATTCGGCACCAGAAGGGGGATCACCGAGGAAGCCAACGCTATCCGCTGCGGGGAAGATCATCTGGCGGAGGGTGATGTTGAAATTATCGAAGATGATGGTTTCCCCGGATGCGATAGGTTTGTCTTTCGTACCTCGCCCGGCATTGGCTTTTTCAGCTTGATTCTGTTGTTCATTGAGGCCGATGCCTAGAATGACAACAAAGAAAATGACAGCGGCAATGGGCAGACCAACGCACCCGATACATCCAAAAATGATCCAGCGTAATCCGATACCTCCAGATTTTTGTTGTGGCGGGGCTACAGCGTTTAGATGTTGAAGCAGACTGGCTGCCTCGGGACTACTGAAGGCGAGAGACTGTAGAATTTTGCGGGCTTTATCGTATTTCTGACGACTGATAAGATCTCGTGCTTTTTGAAGTTGTTTCTGGGACATGAGATGCTTCCTATTAAGTTGTGAGGAATACATCTCAATTGTACCGCGTCTTGAGCAAACTTGTACCATTAGGAATGTTGATCCAATAATCACTGCTACGTCAAATTAGCAGAAATTGTATTCCCCCGCGAATCAAAACGACTCCCGATAACTACCGGGAGTCGTGGTCGTATCATTGTAAGTCAGGTCGCCCTATTTGATGCCCTCGGCGACAATCTCCGCTACATCCCGAATCTGGATATCTTCAATCTGCATGGACTGCTGGGCGCTGTCCAGCATAATTGTGCAGAAGGGGCAGGCCGTCGCCACCGTGCCCGGTTTATCGACCTTTACCGGCGTTTCCGGCACTTTGCGCACGGCATCCGCCACGTCATACGGCACATCGCCATTCAACGCATTCACTGCTTCGGTCAGGCGAATCTGGTTGACGGGATCGTGCTGGTGGGTTTCCATCCATACCTGCGCACCACCACCGCCACAGCACAGACCGCGATCTTTGCTGCGGGCCATCTCAACCATCTGCACACCCGGAATCGTCTTCAGCAAGTCACGCGGACTCTCGTAGACATCATTATAGCGCCCCAGATAGCACGAGTCGTGATAGGTGATGTGGCGTATCGCCGCACCCATTTCATCGCTGCGACCATTGCTGTAATCCGGCTTGATCTTGCCTTCCGCGATCAACTTGGCAATATACTGGCTGTGATGCACGACCGTATAATTACCGCCGAAATCGGGGAATTCATTTTTCATCGTGTTGAAACAGTGCGGGCAGTGGGTGATGATCACATCAAATTCATAGCCGTTCAGTGTCTCGATAATCGGCAGGCTGCTTTCCTGATACAGGAACTCATTGCCGCCGCGTCGTGCCCATTCACAGTGGCACTGCTCTTCATCGCCCAGAATGGCCCATTCCACGCCCGCCGCATTCAGAATCTTGGCGACCGCTCGGCTGGTCTTCTGCGAGTTGGGATCGAAGGAACCCGCGCAGCCAATCCAGTACAGGACGTCCACTTTCTTCTTTTCCGCCATCACTGGCACATCAAATTCGAGTGGTTTGGTCCAGTCCAGCCGTGAACTGCGATCATTCCAGGGATTGCCGGAGCGTTCGGCATTGGTGAAGGCTGTACCGAGCAAATCAGGCGGCGCACCCTCCATCAACACCAGATGGCGGCGCACATCCACAATGCTCTCCACATGCTGGATGAGCACCGGGCACTCCTGCACGCAGGCAAAACAGGTCGTGCAGGCCCACATCGCTTCCGGCGTGAGCAGCGTAATGCCGTCATGGGCCAGATTGATGACGGGCATCGCTGCGCCGTCAATTTCAAAACTCTCTTTTTGCGCCGGATGCAAACCCACCCCCAGATTATCCGAATAGTGATTCATGGCGCGGCGGATGTCCATCGCCACTTTCTTGGGATTGAGGGGTGTGCCTGCCATATAAGCGGGACAGGCGGCCTGACAGCGCCCACATTCGGTACACGCATCGCCATCCATCAGTTGCAGCACGGTGAAATCGGTGAGGTGACCCACCCCGAATTGTTCAATGCTCTCGTCTTCAAGATCGAGTGGCTTCAACTTGCCGCGTGGACGTATCGGGCTGAAGAAAATGTTGAGCGGGCTGTAAATGATGTGCTTGAGTGGGCTGTCGGCCAGCGACACGATGAACACCGCCACCTGAATCGAATGGAACCACCACATGCCCTCATGCCACAGCCGCCATGTGCCGGGGTTATCGTTGAACACCAGCAGCCCCTGTGCCAGACTCCATCCAGCAAATGACCAGCGGCCCCATGTATCACCGATAAAGTCATCCAGTGCCGCCAGCCGCAACGCCTCTAAGATAAGCCCGGTCAGGACCAGCAGCCATAATTGGAACAGGACGAAATTCCACCCGCTCGAATAGGTTAGTTTTTCCGGGCGGAGGACGCGGCGGCGATACCCGGCATAGGCCAGCCCAACAATGAAGAACAGGGTAAAGGCGTCCAGAGTGGCCTCGTAAAAACGGTAGAACCACCCCACCAGAATCTTCTGGTCAAAAAAGTGGGCAGTAATGTCCTGGTCAATGGTGGCGAGGGCCGTCCCGATGAACAGCGCCGTGAAGCCAAAGAAGATACCACCATGAATAATGCCGCCAGTGCGGTCCCGCAAAATACGATATTGGCCCAGCGCGTATTTCAAAACACGACCAATCCGCACCGGCAGATGGTCAAATGGCAGTTCATCCTGCCCCTTCAGCCACACATTCAGGCGCATCCACAAACGCCCAACCAGCAGCAGTACCGCCAGCAGCATCAATGAGTAGAGGTATAACTCCTGCCCCTCCACATTCCACATCGTCCAGCGACAGGGTTCGTCTAAACTACCGCAAATTTCAGGAAAGCCATCAGGCATCAGAATTCACTCCAAATAAAAAAATATACCTTAATGCTGAACGGCTGTTGCAGCCGTCGGGGATATGTTCACAGGAGTATAACACGCTTGCCCGGCAAAGCGTAACGCTAAATCGGTAGACACATTTATCTCCTGAGGAACCAATCCAGCAGATAAACCAGCGTAAATTTGTAGCCCATGCCAATGATGAAGAAAAATCCCACAAACAGTACAATCGCCCACCACCAGCGCAAGTCGTTCGCCAGTGCAATGCCTATCGACAACAAGACCAGTGAGGGCAGCATGACATCATCGAACATCATGGCAGCGCCCATCGTGTCGTGATTGGCCGGGCGTGTATCACGAATATAGTAGATCGTTGCTGCCACTATTCCTACAGTCCGATACCCGTCAAAATCCATCCTGCTATCATTCGAGGGTCTAGCGCTGCTTCTGGCGCAGATAATACTTCCTCGCCACCTCGCCCATGGCGCGGGTGGTGGCGTAATTCAGGCCAAAGCCCAGCACCGCTCCCAGAAGGGGAATCAATTTGGCAAATGATTTTTCCGCTACAATCACCATGATGCGGCGAGAAACGCTGGTGCTAATGCGCTGCCCGCTGGCAATGGCGACCTGTTTGGCGGTGTTGCTGGCCTGAAGCCGGAGGGCCTTTTCCAGTGACAGGGTATCGGTGGTCCTTTCACCCTCATAGGCCCATGCCAGAAATTGCAGCATCGTGGCTTGAATTCTGGCCGAGGAGTACATATCGACTGCCAGCCCAATCGGCAGCAGGAATATCCCGCCGACGCTGGTTATTCCGCCCACAATCGCTGAACGCAGAGCTTGTTTGCGAATGACGCGACCTGCCAGTGTCTCAGTGGAGGCATCCGGGTATTTTTGTTTGAGTTGATTAAACTCGGCGCGTACTTCATCTATTTCGGGCACAATGAAGCGATTGCCCTGGCGAATCGCCCATACGGAGAGCATTACAATAATAACAAAGGGGAATAAGCAGCATAATACCAGCAAAATGAGGATATTATCTGAATCGGTCATATGCCAAAGACCTTTCGTCAGCAGAGCGTGTCGAAATGTTCGTTTGTAAAATCAAACGTGATTTCAGAGTACCGCATTATCGTTTGTGCAACAATAGATTCTTCAATGGCAACTCTTTAAGGGTTGAAAGCGAGGTTTTGCACCCCGCTTTCGTGAATGGTGAAAGATCCCGGATGACTGGGAGGTTCCCTATCTGGTTGCGCTCACCAGGATGACGGGATTTGGAATTACATATTCTCCATTATGCTTGAAGGTATCTGCTGCTTTCCGTACATCGGCTTCAATCGCCTTCCGCAGCGTGTTCGGCAGTGCGTCCATATTGGCCCAATCCTCAAAGCCATTCAGGTAAGACTCCATTGATGACAGTCGCCACGCAATGTCAAGTTCGCGGACACTAGAATCACGAAATCCTGCTTCCTGAAGCAGCTTATGAAAGGCATTGAAGTCACTGACGCCGAACAACGGACCATGTGGAAGTTCCGCCGTGTCAGCATGGTTTTCCATAGCCGCGAAGAATAATCCAAAAGCTGCCAGTTTGGTGGGATCGGCCCATACGGTAAAGGCAACTTTTCCACCATCATGCAGGACGCGCCGTGCTTCCGTTAAGAACTGCTGTGGACGTCCCAAATGATGCACAGCCAGATT
The DNA here is from genome assembly GCA_022616515.1 of Chloroflexota bacterium. Classification (GTDB taxonomy): domain Bacteria; phylum Chloroflexota; class Anaerolineae; order Aggregatilineales; family J027; genus JAKEEQ01. Next base: position 9,176 of record JAKEEQ010000406.1, read on the forward strand.
GCTAATCACAGCATCGAATTCTCCATCCTTGAACGGCAGATCAGCGGCGTTGGCTTCTTTAAATTCAATATCCGGGTAGTGCTGGCGCGCTTCGGCAAGCATCGCAGTTGAGAAATCGATGCCTATCACGACGCTACCACGTTCTTGGACCGCGCCTGCCGCATTGCCGGGACCCGTTCCCACATCCAATACCCGGCTGCCTTCGCTGATGTTTGCTGCATCCAGCAGGGCTGGAATGGCTTCGCTGGTCAGAACACCAAACGTATCCATGTATCGTTTTGCACAACGCGACCAGACAGCATGCTCAAATTGGGTGACCTCGTCGGGGCTAAATGTAGTTGTCATAATGTTTTCTTCCTTACTCCTATCGATGTCATTAACCTACAGTGTTCACTGTGAAAAAATCACCTACCGGGCAGGGGTGAATCAGGGAGGTTTTGGGAAGGGGAAGAAAGACTCACCTAACTTTGGAATCTGCTATGATGAAAGCGAGTATATTCGATGAGGGTAAAAATTTGTCTAAGAACGAAGAAGCAACTGACAGTCTGACCCCTCGTGAGATGGACGTTCTGCGACTGTTGGCTGAAAATTACTCGAACCGCGAAATCGCTCATGCGCTTGTTCTCAGTCCCGGTACGGTGAAGTGGTATAACAAGCAAATTTATAACAAGCTTGTTGTTAACAGTCGCGAGAAAGCTGTCGCCGTTGCCAGACAAATGGGAATCCTGGCCCGTGACGCCAATCACAGCCTCGCTCACAATCTGCCTGGTTGGATAACTCCGTTCATCGGGCGCAAACAGGAACTGAAAGACCTGACAGATTTACTTACAAATTCCGAGGTTCGTCTGGTGACCATTATGGGGTCGGGTGGCATGGGTAAAACGCGGCTGGCGCTGGAAGCGGGCAGATATTTCGTTTATACGATTTATGAAGGTGTGTTCAACGACGGCATCTATTTTGTTGACCTCGCTCCGGTGAGTACTTCAGATAGCATCATCACCGCCATAGCCGATGCTGTGGATTTTCAATTTGCCACCGACCAGCGTGACCCGCAGCAGCAACTGCTGGACTATCTGAAGCACAAGAACGTGCTGCTTATTCTCGATAACTTTGAGCATTTACTGGATAGTGCGGGGGTCATAACTGAGTGCTTACGTGCGGCAGCGGATGTTACTATGTTGGTGACATCTCGCGTGCGTCTAAATCTGAGTAGCCAGACAACAGTCAAGCTGACTGGTTTGGACTATCCAGTCAAACAACGCGCAGAAGATGCGCTCAAGTGTAATGCGGTCCAGCTATTCATACAGTCAGCGCAGCGCGTGCGCCATGACTTCGTCCTCGAACCTGACGATGTGTCCCATGTAGTGCGGATTTGTCGTCTTGTCCAGGGTTTGCCGCTGGGCATCATTCTGGCGGCAACATGGGTTGAAATTTTATCGCTGCCGGAGATCGATCACGAACTTACCCGCAGCATTGACTTTCTGGCGTCGGAGCAGCGTGATCTGCCACGGCGATTGCGCAGCATTCGCGCTGTTTTTGAGTACTCATGGAATCTGATGAGTGACGCTGAAGCGAACATCTTCATGAAACTGTGTGTCTTCCGGGGCGGATTTACACGCGACGCCGCTCACGAGGTTGCCAGTGCTGATTTACGGATTTTGATCAACCTGACCAATAAGTCCCTGATCCAGCATGAGGCCAACCGGGGACGCTACAGTATCCATGAATTGCTGCGCCAATACACATCTCAACAGCTACAGAGCAGCGGTCAGTGGGACTCCGCACAACATCAGCATGCCCAATACTATGCACAACTCGCTGAACGTGCTGCACCAGAATTGAGGCTCGCCAATCAGGAACAGTGGTTTCACACACTTGAACTAGAGCACGACAACCTGCGGGCAGCAATAGCATGGTCGTTGGACAGTGGCGAAGTCACTGTGGGTCTACGTATCATTACTGCCCTACGGGATTTCTGGTTTTATGAAGGCTATCATGTTGAAGCCTACCAGTGGTGTGAACGCGCACTGAAGCATGTCTCCCAAATACATCCCATTTTGCAGGGCAGATTGCGACTCACCGCAGGACTTATTGCCTGGGCACGTCATCAGATGGACGAAACCAGACACTATTGGGAACAAGCATTGACTATATTTCAAGAAACAGGAGAGCGCCGTTATGCAGCGTGGGCACTGGGCTATCTGGGTGGCAGCAAGTTTGGCATCGATCAGTCTGGTTATGAGGACGATGTCGTCCGTATCGAAGCGGCAATTGATACGCTGCGTAAGCTTAATGACCTGCCTGGTGTCGCTCAGATGTTAAACATTCTGGGTAACGTTCATCGCATTCCACAACACTATGATCAGGCAAAACTGGCCTATGAGCGTTGTCTGGGAATAGTCCGTCAGACAGGAGAAAAACGCCGCGAGAGCATCATTCTCAGTAATCTTGCCCTGGTGGCATATGCTGAGGCAGACTATGAATTGGTCAAAGTATATTCTCAAGACGGCGTGAGCATCGCCTACGAAATAGGATTCAAATTAATTCTCGCCGAGTGCCTGCATACACTGGCGGGCTTTCTTGGTGCAGAAAATCGTGCGCCCGACGCTGCAAGATTGGCTGGAGCCGTTGATGCCTTTCACGAATATCAGGGACTTGTATTTGCCCCGAATGACCAACATTATCACGACCGGATAAGGAACGATCTGCGCCAGCACATGGATGACGAGACATTCCAAGCTTACTGGCATCAAGGTTACCAGATGTCCATTGACGCAGCGGTTGAATTTGTGTTGAGTATATAATCAGTTGGCGGCGCTGTGCCACAATAACCACTAAAAAAGGATTGCCGGAGCAGCCCTTAAATTTGGTGGGGAGCCAAGATTTATCGTAGTTGTTTGATGTAGCGCCGGATGGCAAAACCATGCTCCAGATAGTGATCGATAGTGTTGCTGGTGACATATTGCAAGAGTGTGACGCTATTCAGCATCACGCTTTCCCACCACACCGATTTTTGGAGATGGGTGGAAGTGTATTTTCGCCTTTCTAAAAGGTACATCAGGCATATCGCGGTTGACCACCAGACTTTTTCAATCAATGGCAGGTGCGATACACTAGGGGTAGTGGTGATTTACCCCTCCGGCGCTCGGCGTCAACTTTCCCGTTCAGGGTTTGACGCAGGCAGGACGTGCAACGGCACGTCCCTACGCACACTTATGTGCCGGTGGGGGTGGGATAAGCACCACGCGCATACTTTTTGCACACAGGATTTGAGGATCATGTCCGACCTGCCAGCCCCTTTACTTGGTTGCCTGTACTGCCATTCCGAAGGGACCATCATCCAATCTGAAAACCGGCGGTTGTTCGGCATCGGGGAAGCCATGCCCAATATCACCTGTAATGTGTGCGGCTCGGTGGCGGTGCTGGAGCATAATGAGGGCAAGGACTGGCGAATCCGCTACAAAAAAACCAACCGCGACCGCGAATATTTTTTCTCGTCGATTCATCTGGGCCGGGTGGGCTGGATAGATGCCGATACCGCCCTTGAAATCAGCACCATGTCTTTTGTGCAGCGCCAGCGCGTCCAGCAATCACGGCGCGGCAATTTAAGCTGGCTGAAACCCATTAGCCTCGATCCGCCCCCGCCCCTGATTGACCCCACCGAAATCATCTACCTGCAATTTCGCTATGTCACTTACCAGCAGGGCCAGCGCGGGCGTTTTTCACGAGCGGATGACGTCATTGTCGATTCCGGCAGTTTTTATATCACCGACGATTACCTGCATCTGCTGGGCACGAAACGTAGCTGGAACACCAAACTGACCGACATCCGCAAGGTCGATTTTGATGACGAGGCGTGGTATGTCTATCTGAAAAATAACGAACTCAACGAGTATTATCGCGGCGATAACCCCGAAGAGCCGACGATTATGGACGCCCAACTCGTCGCCAGCGTGATTCAGGCGCTGCGTGGCAAGGCGGGGGGATAGTGCGTCCAGGATTAACGTTTATCCTTGTTTGAGGCCATTTGGTTGTCAAGGTAACAAATTGCAGGTATTTTCATGTTAAATTTTCTTTTTCGTTTCATCTGGTTGTGTTATGGTAGTGGTGGTTTACGGCTAAAGCGCCGACAAAAAGAGACGTTCATCTGGAGACATTATGGATAATAGACCAGGCAGCCCCGAAAATCCCGTTCGCGTTGCAGTCATCGGTTCCGGGCCATCCGGCTTTTATGCGGCAGAGGCATTGCAGAAGCAAACGGATTTCGCAGTTGAAATTGACATGTTCGACCGTCTGCCTACCCCACATGGTCTTGTGCGGGGTGGCGTCGCGCCGGACCATCCGAAAATTAAGTCGGTAACCCGCATCTACGACAAAATTGCCGCCCATGAGAATTTCCGCTTTTACGGCAATGTTGAATTTGGCACCAACCTGACCCACGCTGATTTTCTAAATTACTATCACCAGATTGTGTATGCCGTGGGTGCGCAAACCGACAAATCACTGGAAATCCCCGGCGAAGAATTGCCCGGCAGCCATGCCGCCACCGAATTTGTGGCATGGTATAACGGCCATCCCGATTATCGCCACTTTGAATTTGACCTGACACAGGAAACCGCCATTGTGGTGGGTGTCGGTAATGTGGCGATGGACGTGGCTCGTATTCTGGCCCGCTCCTATGATGAATTGTTTCAGACGGATATTGCTGATTATGCGCTGGACGCCTTAAAGAACAGCAACGTTAAGACCATCTACGTGCTGGGGCGTCGTGGCCCGGCGCAGGCCAAGTTCACCAACAAGGAAATCCGCGAATTTGGTGAAATGGAAGAGAGCAACGTCATTGTCGAGCCGGATGAGGTCGAAATCGACCCGATCAGCCAGGAATATCTGGACACCGAGGCGGATCGCAACGAAATAACCAACGTCCAAATCCTCAAGGAATTCTCCCAGCGCGAACCGGACCCCTCCAAGCCGAAGAAGGTTATCTTCCAATTTCTGGTATCACCAGTCGAAATCGAAGGCAAGGATCGCGTTGAGTCGGTCAAAGTCGTCAAGAACGAATTGTATAAGAATGAACGCGGCAGTGTGCGCCCCCGCAGCATCGACCGTGTCTACGACATCCCCGCCGGGTTGATTTTCCGCTCGGTAGGTTATCAGGGCGTGGCCCTGCCCGAAGTGCCCTTCCGCGACGATTGGGGCACGATTCCCAACGAAAAAGGCCGCATCCACGTCTGGCTGGACGGCAACAAGGGCGCGGTCGTGCCCGGTGAATATGTGGTGGGCTGGATCAAGCGCGGTCCCAGCGGCGTTATCGGCACGAACAAGCCGGACTCGGTGGAAACCGTTGAGATGATGCTGGAAGACTTGAGGAACAACATCACTCTCAAGCCCGAAAACACCACCCGCGAAGCCTTCGAAAATCTGCTGCATGAACGCAATATTCACTATGTAACCTATGCGGACTGGCAGCGTCTGGATGAACTTGAAATCGCCAGCGGCGAGGCACTGGGCCGTCCCCGTGTGAAGTTCACTACTGTTGAAGATATGCTCAACGCTTTGAAGCAGGGTACTCCGGCGAAATAACGACCAGTAGTTTCGTTTCATGGAGAGGCGGGCAGGTGATGCTCGCCTTTTTTGCTGCCTGTGGTATCCTGTGCGGAGCAAAATCAGCACCCGGATAGCATACACATGACAACCGCAAAAACGTCTATTTCTATTGACAAGTCGCTCCTTGAACGAGTCGAATCCCTCGCGCAGCACCTCAGTATCACGCACGATCAGCTTGTCGAGCTTGCCCTTGAAAAGCTCCTCAGCGACTACCAGCGAAGCGGCGAAACCAGCGTTCAGCCGGGTGGAGACAAAGCTGCCATCAATCAGGGCAGCATCTACTGGCTTCGGTCAGAGTTAGACATTCCCCATCCCCATGTCGTCATTCAGGATAACCTCTTCAACCACAGCCGTATCAATACGGTGGTTGTGTGTGCCCTGACGTCGAATATTAAGCGTGTGAATATTCCGGGTAATGTTCTGCTTGAACCTGGTGAAGCCAATCTGCCCCGGCAGAGTGTAGTGGAAGTGTCGAAGGTCTCGACCGTCGATAAGGCACAGTTGGGTGAATACATTGGCTCACTGACGCAGCAGCGTATCAATCAAATACTGGCAGGTATGCGTTTCCAGCAAGTGTCCTTTTTCACACGCTGAGTGGTGATATGGGTCGAATGGTCCATCCCAAAATGGGTTAACCGGGGCATCAACGCTCTTTCACGCCTGCTAATGTGTAGTTGGATGTGCACAAGACGAAGCATCTACTCTTCTCAGGCAAACCTGCGAGGTTGTCGCTATTCCAAATTATCCCGGTCACTCATCCAGATAGAAAATAATACAGGAGTTATGATAACAAAATGGAAGATCGCCAGCACACAATTGTCTCAATGCGCCTCGAAGATGCCGAAAGTGTCGGTCATGTGCTGGCCGACGCGTTTCAGGGCGAACCTAACTTTACCTACATGCTGTCCGATGATGAAAAGCGGCGCAACGTATTGCCCTGGTTCCTTACCGTGGCTGTGAAGGCGGGACATATCTATGGAGAAGTGTATACAACCCCCGACCTGCAAGGGGCCGCCGGTTGGCTCAGTCCCGGTAAGGAACTGGGATTAACCGAAATGCTGCGTACAGGTCTGATAAAGATGCCCTTCATGTTTGGATGGTCAGCATTTATGCGCTCAATGCGCCTTAACAGTCAACTTGAAAAGATTCAGCAGAATATGGTGGGCGACCGGCGCTGGTATCTGATGGTTCTGGGCGTCGCACCGTCCGCGCAGGGCAAGGGACTCGGCGGGGCCTTAATGCAGCCTGTATTAGAACGGGCTGACGCAGCGGGGATTCCGTGCTATCTCGAAACATTTAGCGAACGCAATGTATCTTTTTATCAGAAACATGGCTTTACGGTACGGGCCAGCGGAACTATTGCCGGTGATGGACCGCCGTATTGGATAATGATGCGATAACTGATCTCAGTCCCTCCTAATGACATTCTGGGGCAGATAAAATCACAACGGGAACGCGGAACAAAATAGACTGGGCTGGCGTTATATAACTGAGTAGCCCTCCGCACAGAAAATGTAAGGAGAAAGTATGAGATTCTCTAATTTATCGTTCATCGCCATTCTGCTGGTGAGCTTCACCATTACGCCGACTGTGATGGGCCAAACAGACGGGAGCAATTTAGTCGGCACGCGCTGGCAGCTTGTCTCGTTTGGTACGCCGGGTTCGGAGACCACCGTCACCCCCGGCACAATTACCCTTGAATTCATGAATGAAACCGAGATGGGTGGCTCTGGCGGCTGCAACAGCTACGGCGGCAGTTATGTGGTTGATGGCGACGTGATTATGTTTAGCCAGATTGCCAGCACCTTAATTGCCTGTCTCGATACCGACGTCGCAGAACGTGAGCAAGCCTATTTTAGCGCCCTGGAATTTGCTGAGCGTTTTGCGGTCGCGGACAATACACTAACCATCTGGACCGTTGGTGGACAGCAGCTAAACTTTGAGCAGATGAGTTCGCTGGTTGGCACGCGCTGGCAGCTACAATCCTATGGAACGCCGGATGATGAGACTCCGGTTGTCGCAGGCAGCAATGTTACACTGGAATTTCAACAGGGAGGCCAGTTTGTGGGTTCCGGCGGCTGCAACAGCTACGGTGCCACGTACACCGTCACCGATGACATCATCTCGGTCGGCGAGGTTGTTAGTACGAAGATGGCCTGTGCCGGTGCTGCCATTATGGAGCAGGAGCAGGGCTTCTTCAACGCACTGCAAGCTGCGCAACGATTTGAGTTGAGCGACGACCAACTCACTATCTGGTTTGATGAGGAAGCGCGGCTGATTTTCGCGCCAGTAAGCGAACTTATCGGCTCAGCATGGCAGTTACAGTCGTTTGCCCTGCCCGATGAAGAAGTACGTGTTATCGCAGGCAGTAATGTCACGCTCGAATTCCAGCCGGGCAATCAAGCGGTCGGGTCGGGTGGCTGCAACAGCTATGGTGGGACGTATACTATCAGCGGCGACATGCTCTCGTTTGGGGAGATTGTTAGCACCGAACGAGCCTGTGTAGATGCGGCCATTATGGAGCAGGAGCAACGATTCTACGACGCTCTACAATCCGCTGTACGCTACGAGGTAACTGGCGGCCAGCTCACTATCTGGTACGCCGAAGAGTCTCGTCTGATCTTCAACCAGTCCGGGGTCGTGAGCAGCCCGCCATCACCGCCAATCACCGAGGATAGTTCGCCGGGCAGTGCCCCATCGTCCAGTTCGGGCAGTGCGTCAGCCGAATTATTCGACAATCCAGACAGTCCCGTTGGCCTGCTGGCATCCTACTACAACGCCATCAACCGCGGCGAATATGAACGGGCCTATGCATATTGGGAGTCAGCCCCGAATCCATTCGATGAATTTGTGAGCGGCTTTGCCGACACAGCCAGCGTTCAGGTGATTGTCGAGCCGCCGACACGCTACGAAGGGGCCGCTGGAAGCCTGTATGTCGCGATTCCGACGGTATTGATTGCGCTGCACCATGACGGCAACCAGCTTATGTTTGCCGGATGCTTCGTAGCCCGCAAATCGAACCTGAGTCCGCCCGATGAAGAGCCGGTGTGGCATCTATACAGCGCGGATATTGTACAGGTCCCCAACGATTCGGATATTCCATCTCTGCTTGCCGGGGCTTGCTCAGCCGGGTAAATTATCCGGGAAGGGCATTAACAAGAGGACGTGCCGTTGCACGTCCCTGCAAACAATCGTGCAGTGGTTAGGGACGCCCCATGGGGCGTCCGCCGGGAAAAGCGCTCGAAATCGTTGAAAAGTGCGGACTCCGCGAGGATTGATGACCTGCCATACCCACCACAATGAACCTCCTGTTGACTCAATGTATATATACACCACGATTCATCACGCAGGAGGCCGCAATGGACCACAATTCACTTCAAATCCCGGTGCAACATTTACGAGAGGGCTTCAATAATGGCGATGTCGAGCAGATAGTAAACTGCTTTGGCTCGTCAATAACCATGCTCAGCGGCAATTTTTCCGGCGACCCGCTGCAATGGGAAGCCCATGAATTTCTGGCAGGGGATGCGATTCGCCCGTGGGCGGAGATGATGGTTACCCGCGCCGGGCCACAGGTCATCACTCAGCAGGAAATCTTGCACGTTCACGAACGAGTCAATGGGGGATTGGTGGTTACCCGCGAATCTGGCAGCAACAGGTTCCGTGACTGGCAGGATGAATTAACCGCCTACTGGCTGGGCAATATAGACGGCGAATGGAAAATTATGGGCTTTTTCATCCGTGATATACGCAATCCAGGATAGGAATGGCAGGGTATCACGGTAAAATCGTCGGCGCGAGGAATCTGTTGGAGGACGTTGATCAATTCCAGCGGGGGCACGATGATTTTGCGCCGCTGCATATCCAGCCAAGCGCCCTCCACGCGAACAATCGCGGAGAGTGTGCCGTCGTGGGCAAACAGGTCATTGCGAAAGGTGAACTTGCGGAAGTCATCGCTCAGGCCGCCGATGCTGAAATTGACGCTGAAGTGCTTGTGAATGTGCAGTTCGCGGAAATAGCGACTTTCTTCGCGGAAGGCAATCGGGCCAATGTGATGGTGGTCAAAATCCTTAACGGTGAACCCCAATTCGTCCCAGATGTGAAACCGGGTCTGCATCGCGTATTCCATGTACGCGATGTTTTTCATGTGCTTGTTGCCGTCCAGATCGGACCAGCGGACAATATACTGCCTGCAAAAATCCATCAAACCCCGATTCGAGAAAAAAGAGACCCCGGCTAAGCTGCCGGGGCATTATACATTACTCTTCGTAAGGTTCACAGCCAAAGACTGCCGGGACTCCATCCGGGAGGGTCACATAGAAGGTGATCTCGCCGTGACCACATTCCAGAATCTGGAAACCTTCGTCAACCTGTGCTGGTGGCTCAGTGCTGATCTCGATTCGGAAGTTTTCGAGATCGGGCAGATTCTCAAAATCAGGGAGTCCTTCGAACTCGAAGTCACGGATGTTGGGGTCAAGCTCGAAAATATTCGGCAAACCACCCGGCATGAACATGCCCCGACGGGCGGGATGTTCGGCGGCCAACACCACACCGATTTCAAGCGTTTCGCCATCACGCAGCACTTCCAGCGTAACCTGATCTTCGGCTTCATAAGCGAACAGGCGGTCCGACAGCGTACGTTCAACGTCTACCACATCACCATCCACGCTGACAATGACATCGCCGACCAGAATACCAGCATCATCGGCGGGAGAGCCTTCCACAACTTCCATTACCAGTGCACCTTCAGCAGCATCAACGCCCTCTTCAGCGGCGATTTCCGGTGTCAGGGTTCTAAAGCTCACGCCGAGTTGGTAGGGCTGCATATTCTCAAAAATACGGATGACCGGACCACGACGATCATCTTCGTCGCGGGGAGCATCGAAGTCAGGCACTGGCTCAATATCTATTTCTGGCAGGGAAGTTGCGCCGATTTCAACCTCGACTTCTCGCTCACCATCATCGTTGCGCACCACAAAGGTGACGATGTCACCGGGCGTGTACCCCTGAATGAGTGAGGTTAACTGTTCTACATCCTCGATTTCCGTGCCATCGACACTGACAATATATTCATCAATTTGCAGCCCGGCTTCTTCGGCAGGCGAATTGGGCGTTACGCTGACAATTTGTACACCCCCATTAGTACTTCTGATAGCTACCCCGACAAAGGGGCGTTCTGTGTCATCATCGCCCTGCGCCCCGGCTATCCACACAACCCCCAGCGCTATGACGAGCACGAGTCCAACCAACAAAAACTTTTTAGACATATCTCCCTCCATAAGAGAAAAATTTCACTATTCTATTCGTACGACTGATTTGTAAAATTTCTGTTAATTAATGCTGAGGGATTGATTAGGACGTCCACAAGTAGCTTAAATCTTTCTAAAGTAGAACGTCTGTGCTATCATTAGGTTGTAGACGGCAATGATGATAATACGGGTTTCGTATTGTCAATGCGGGACGCGGTGTACCGCGCCCCTCCGAAATACGATCACACTGGAGGGGTATACCCGGTTTGTCGATAATGCGCGTTCAAGGATCAATCCATAGGATTAATGTGGACAGGATATATGTATGGATTTAACCTGTGATGAACGACTATCTGACTCGCCGCTTGTCGAGCGAATCTGGAGTGGTCATAGCGACAACAGTGGCCCGTTCATTTCAATAGCGGCTGTTCACTACAACATCGTATTCACACGCCATCGGGGCAAAATGATGGTGACGGTGCGTGGTCCTGAAATCAAAGCCACGCCTGCCTACTCGCCACCGGATGCCGAGTTTTTTGGCATTATGTTTAAGCCCGGAGTATTTATGCCTTTGCTGCCGCCGCAGATAGTCCTTGACCGGCGCGATATTAATCTGCCGCTGGCCTCAAGCCAGACCTTCTACCTCAACGGTTCATCATGGCAGTTTCCCGATTTTGACAATGCGGACACCTTTGTGGACTGGCTGGCGCGGGATGAACTGCTGCATTATGATCCTGTGGTGGGGGAAGTATTACAGGGCAAGCCAGTCGATTTGTCGCTGCGGACCGTACAGCGCCGCTTTTTGCAGGCAACGGGATTAACCCAGAGCCGTCTTGACCAGATTGAACGGGCCAGATATGCAACCATGCTCCTGAAAGCAGGCGTGTCCATTCTGGACGTGGTTTATGAAGCTGGCTATTCTGACCAACCCCACCTGACCCGCTCACTAAAGCATTACATCGGACAAACTCCCGCCCAGATTGCCGACGAAAATAGGACCGAGCGGTTGTCGTTTTTGTTCAATACATAGTCCTGTGGTTCAGGCATGATGAAGTTGTTCGAATGCCAAACACAGGAGTACATCACATGAACAAAGTAACGATCATCTGTGCCATTGTTTGCGCCGTCCTCTTTCTCAATCTACCAGCCACTCATGCGCAGGAAGGCGGTCAATACGCTTCCGTCAACGGCCTTGAAATCTACTACGAGGTTCACGGCGAAGGTCAACCACTGATGCTGCTGCATGGCGGTCTCGGTGGAACCGTCGAGTTTGCCCAGCTCATTCCCGCGCTGGCCGAGTCTCGGCAGGTGATTGCTGTTGAATTACAGGGACACGGGCACACCGCTGATATTGACCGTCTGCTGACCTATGAGGGCATGGCAGATGACATTGCCGCTCTGATTGAACATCTGGAATACGACAGCGTTGATATTCTAGGCTTTTCGCTGGGAGGCGGCGTTGCGCTGCAAACAGCTATCCGTCATCCTGAAGTGGTCCGCAAACTGGTGGTTATCTCGGCTCCCTACAGCCAGAGCGGTATACATCCAGAGTTTCTGGGCGGTATGATGGCGATGAATGCTGAAGCGGCGGCGGCCATGATCGAAACCCCGATGTATCAGTATTACGCCAGTGTCGCGCCCAATCTTGATGACTGGCCCACACTGGTTGGCAAGTTGGGTGAAATGCTCAGCCAGGACTATGACTGGTCAGAGGATGTTGCCACTATCGCCGCACCCACCCTGATTGTAGCCGGGGATTCTGACGAAATTCCCCCTACGCATGCGGCAAGTATGTTTGAGCTGCTGGGTGGTGGTGTACCGGGTGATTTTGTGGGACTGCCGAATTCGCAACTGGCAATACTGCCCGGTACGACACACTTCACAATCCTGACGCGCACTGATCTTCTCGTGCCAATCGTGACCGCATTCCTCGACGCTCCGTTACCTGAAGCCGAATAATCACAAACGTAGGTTCTGTCCCGCTTCTCAAATTGAGGGGCGGGACACGGCAAAGGCAGCGAACGGGATGTATCCCGTCCATAAGGACTCATCGCCATTGTCGTAGGGACGCCATACATGGCGTCCGGCGAGAATTAACCCACCATCATTTGGCGGAAAGGCTTCGGGTTTTGAATTCACGTACAACACATCACGAAGGAGATTTATCCATGAACAAGCAGGTAACAGACTACGTCAACAACCTCAATCTGGACTGGCAGCGCTCCATTTGCCAGCGACTGCGCGACATCATCCTTCAAGCCGCCCCTGACATCGAAGAGCGGCTGCAATACAAAAAGCCTCACTATCTAATTGACGGCAAATACGCTTTCGTAGTGGGCACAGCCAAAGAGTGGGTGAGTATGACCATTTTTAACACTCTGGACCTTGATACACCGGATGGATTGTTTGAAGCATCGGAAAACGGCGAGCGCAAGACCATCAAAATCCATGAAGGGCAGACTGTGGATTATGAGATACTGGCGCGACTGGTGGAGCAGGCGGCGGCTTAACGACAACAAAAAATGGGCGAGACATCATACGGTTTCGCCCATTATATTTTTCAGATTTTGTAGGTTTTTGATAGCAGATTTATTATTCTCAACCAATACAGTTTTCAAATGGGGTTGAATAACGAACCATGGAATATGATGAGGATAAAGTCGATGAAATCGCGCTGGCGCTGCTTTATTTATCTTTGGGTGAACCACCTGGGGGTAATAATTATGCGTGGAAAGGCATGGCATGGGAAGTCAGTGATCGGCTTTACGAGAGGGGTTGGATTGAAAACCCTCGCAATGAAAATAAATCATTCACACTGACAATGGCGGGTCGTGAGGCTTGTATTCGGCTTTTCAAGGAATACTTCTGGAAACCCACAACCCCGGACGATCAAATTGAGGGTACACCAACGTTATTTCCGCTGCCAATCAATATGGAGGTACTCACCTGGCTTTATCAATATCCAGAAGACGAGCCATCCATATGGTGGCGCTATCTTGACACCGCAACAGGCATAATTTTGAATGACCAGTACGATGAGGAAACTGGCATGATGCAACCACACCCCGATTTGTCCTCTGATCCTCGCTACCTGTTCATTCCAGCACAAAGCGTCGCTGAATATTTAGATGATGTACGCCAATATACCAGATCGCTAAAACAAGGCGAACTCAAAATGACGCTGACCACTCTGCTTGAAGATCAGGAAATCACAGCAGAGACTTTGCTAGAAATTCGTTCCCTGTTACAACATCATGAGAAATGGAAGAAATGGCAGTACAAGCGCAACAAACAACGACTCCTGCCCTGGCTGGCATCCTATGACATTAAACCCAAATGGGATTGAATGTTTGAGATAATCCGCCACCAATCTAAGTGCTGAGGACGCCCAACGGGGCGTCCCTACACACGACTCTCGGTTTTCGTAGGGACGTGCAACGGCATGTCTATCTGCGGGATTAACAGACACCAAAGCTGCATCAATAAGTTCCAGCGGACGGGGATATATCCCGTCCCTACGATGCGCCATGAATCCCGTAGGGACGCCATACATGGCGTCCGCCAGCTAAAATACTCTATCGGCCAAAGCATCACTACCCCGATTTGCCGTGTACAAGAACGGTTGGGTAACAAGCCCAACCGTCTCTGTGCTCATACAACGGTGTAACTCCTATGCCAGCAGTTGCCCGGCCTGCTCGATGTAATCGAGGCTCTGAAGACTCACTGCGCTAAATACTCTAAATTGACCTTTGCCTGATTTCCACTTGCCTTATTTGTCTTGACTTCTGTCGCTATTGTCGTCAAAGACCACTTTCTCATGAATGTCTGCCAACACAAGTGTGCAGCCAATCGAGACTAGCTCTAGTGACGCATCCAATCCGTTGACCTCTGAAAACATCCATGTTCCCTGGTTTTGGCGAACGTAACGCTCAATATGTGCGCGATCTTGCGCGATCAGCACATATTCTTGCAGCGAGTTGAGGGTACGGTACGCCTCAAACTTCTTGCCCCTGTGACACTCCGCACTGAATGAATTCAGGCGGCTTCTCTGGCCTGCTCAGGCAGGACTTACCGAGCTACTTGCGCCGTGTCCGGGCGAACTACGCTTGCCCCGTAGAACGGGGTGACGATACTTGACCGTTTCCGGTGGTCGGACCTTGCCTAATTCCCCATACACTGCTCGTGACAGAATGTTACTCGCGCCAACCACATCTCGATGGGCACAGAAACCACACACTGGACAGGTGTAGACCCGCCCCTGTGGTTTGTACCTGTTGCGACACTCAGGACAGGTCTGGCTGGTGTAGTGTTCAGGGATTTTGTCGTTAACTTCAATACCCGCCGCTGTTGCTTTATAGTTGATGTATTTACGCAGCTTACCATGCGACCATGCACCAATTTTCTGTTGAGATTTTCTGTGCAATCGCTTGCCATCCGCTACATCGCGCACATCGCCAATGTACAGCTTGCCAACATTATTCTCTTCGCACCAATCAATTACCTCCCGACTAATCTTGTGCTCAATGTCGCGGCGGCGGCGTTTCTGCTTTGCCAGAAAGCGATTCTTGCGGTGCTGTAATCGCCTGTATCGTCGTGAGCCTTTCTTATGGTGCGACTGTTTGTGTTGTAGACTGGCAAGGTTTTTAGCAGTATGCTGTTTCTGTGCCCGCAGTTGGCGACAGGATATGACAACGGCTTCCTCGCCATCGGTGAGGGCTGCCGGGTGGACTTCGCCCAGGTCTGCCGCTGCCACATTTGTGCCTAGCGACTCAGATTGGGGGACATCGACAGTAATGACCAGATGCCATTCGTGGTGATGGCTAGCAGGGTTGTAGACCAGTTTCATCTCGGTGAACGCATCATCTGGCAAATCGTGCAAGTAGTCTGGCAAGGCCACACGAATCGGGTCAAGCCCTCGCGCAAGGGACAATAACAGCCTGTCATCTCTACGGCGGATACCCGACTTTTTCCAGATAGTGGTGCGATAAGGCTTATTATGGCGGGGATATTTGGCCCCATCCTCCCGGTTGGCTTTCGCTGTCCGGCACGCCTTGTAAAACCCCTCCTGCGCAGCGTCAATACTGTGGGCGTGCAGTAGAGCAGGCCGGTCATGGTTGTAGAAATCATTGAGTCGCATAGCGTCATATTGCGACAACCAGTGTCCGGTTTGAGCATAGACACGATAATGCTCGATTTTGACCTGTGTATAAATGCGCCCGCTCTCAGCATTGAACGCGTTTGCCATCTGGCGTGGCAGGCGACAACGGAAGTAGACCGTTCGCGTGATTGTGATAGAATCGGACATGCTTCGGTTCTTGGTTAACCGGAGAGCCAGTGGGTGTTTCCGCACCGCGACTGGCATTTCAATAATTTCATTTTAACACCTACTATTCTGTTTAGCTACTTTTGTTCGGCTAAAGCCTGCGAGAAACCTGCCTTACCACTCCCATTGAAATGGGGTGGTTTGCGGCGGGTTCAAACCCTATCAAATTATCGGAGCGGATACCAGTGATACCGCCTTTAGACTTCTGGTGTTACCCTGCGTCTCTTGGATTTGGACACTCAGTTTGCTAAACAGGATGTTGAAGAGACCGGGCTAGATCAAGGGCGGTTTGCCGAAACTGCAAATTATCGCCTGTAGACTCCAGGATTTTCCACAAAGGCTTATATTGGGCGATGGATGGAGCATAGGTTTGCAATGCAGACTCAATTGCTTCCGGTAAAGTTTCAAACCGAATATAGGCAAAACGAGCATGAGGTGAGTCAACCAGAATATCTAAATTCTCGTAAATGATCGTTCCGGTCACACCTTGACACGAAAACATCGTCTTCACACCCGGAATCTGATTGAAACATTCCACTGCCTCTCGAATTCTTGGATCAAGCTCATAGCGAGAGGGTTGGAATGTAGTATCAATCTGTTGAATTCGCTGATATTCTTCCAACTCCACAATCGTCTTCCAGTGTTTTTTGAAGAAGTTGTACACCCCCGGAACGTCGCCGTTGAAAGCTCTTTTCACCAGACTATCTTGCCAGTGCTCAGGACCGATGTTCCGGCGGAATAATTGGTCACGAATAGCCCAATCGGTCTTTTGCTCCAAGCAGGTTTTTCGATAGCTTTCATCCTCGGCAAAACGTTTACAGAAGTTCCGCATATGGTGGTCGTTTACGTCGTCAAAGTAGAAAGAGCGAACCCACCAGGATTCGCCGAGTGGTTCGCTCCAATAAATATCGCGCTGATCCAGGCTCGCTTCATTACCTGAATCGTAGGCGACCTCGAAACGAAATGTGCCATAGTTGTACTTTCGTTCAACACCGTAAATGGTCATTCAGTCTGCCTGCGAATACTACGCCAGCAGTTGCCCGGCTTGCTCGATGTAATCAAGGCTCTGGTGGCGGAAGTAGGTGTTGTACAGGTCCGCGTAATGCCCGCCCCGCTCCAGTAACTGATTGTGCGTGCCCTCTTCAATGATCTTGCCATGATCGAGCACAATGATGCGGTCAGCATTGCGAATGGTGGACAGGCGGTGCGCAATTATAATCGACGTGCGGTTCTGCATGACAACATCCAACCCCTCTTGAATGAGTGTTTCGGTCAGCGGGTCAATGCTGGCCGTCGCTTCATCCAGCACAAAGATGGATGGGTTTTGCAGCAGCACCCGTGCCAGCGCCACCAACTGCCGCTGCCCCATCGACAGATTACCGCCCCGCTCACCGACTTCGGTATGCAGTCCGCGTGGCAGGGTGCGAATCCAATCGCCGCCGCCGACCTGCTGGGCGACCGTGAACACCTCTTCCGTTGAGGCTTCCTGCTTGCCATAGCGGATGTTATCCACCACCGTACCATCAAACAGGAAGGGCGTCTGCGTCACAAAGCCGATGTGCTTGCGATAGGCTTCGAGATGAAAACTGCGGATGTCCTGCCCGTCGATGAGCAGCTTGCCGGACTGAAACTCATAGAATCGCGCCACGAGCTTGGTGATGCTCGACTTGCCGGAGCCGGTGTGCCCGACCAGCGCCATTGTTTGCCCCGCCGGGATATGCAGCGAGAAGTCGTCCAGCACTGTCTCGCCTTCTTTATAGGCAAACGTCATGTTCTCAAACGTAATGTCACCCTTGATGGTCGCTGGTTTTACATTGTCATGCTGGACCACATTCGGCTCGGCGTCCAGCAGCGCAAAGATGCGTTCACCCGCTGCCAGACCAAGCTGGAACTGGCTCCAGAATGAGGCGATGCTGGTCAGGGGGAACCAGAACAATCCGATCCCCTGAATGAACAGGAACCATTCCCCGGCGCTGATCGTGCCTGCTTGTGCCCGCAGACCGCCGTAATACACCAGCGCCACCGTGCCAAAACCCGCCATCAGGTTTAAGATAGGGAAGATGCTGCTGAAGGTGTAGCCCGTCACCAGATTGATCTTGTACGACTGGTGATTGACGTCGCTGAACTCATCATATACGGCGTTTTCCTGCCGGAAGGTCTTGGCAACCCGGATACCGCTGATCGTCTCCTGAATGTGTTTGTTGACCTCTGCCGCCACCCGCCGCGACTGCGTGACCGTCTTACGGGCGATGTTGCGGAAAGCCAGTGATACGATGATGATAAGCGGGGCCAATGCCAGTGTAATCAATGTCAGCGTCACGTTCACGAAAAACAGGTAGCCGATCAGCAGCATGATTAACAGCACCTGACTGAGCAGGTTCATCGTCAGGTCCACTACCTGTGTGAACGCCTGTGTATCGCTGGTCACCCGGCTCACAATCTTGCCGGATGGGAACCTGTCATAAAAGGACAGGTCACGGTCCATCACGGCATTAAAAGCATCCTCGCGCAGGGACAGCACCACATCGCCAATTGCCCGCGACGAGTACCAGCGCCGGATGAGATTGAATACCCACGCGATACTGCCCACGCCAATCAATACCAGCGTCGGTAGGGCGAGATTAGCGCCCGCCCCGGACCGCTCCACTTCATCAACACCCCATGAGATGGTGATCGGAATGGCGGTGCTTGCCAGCGAGTCCGCCATGATGGCGAACGCGACAATCAACATCAGCTTGCGGCGCGGTTTGAAATAGTGCCAGATGCGTTTGACGAGTTCTCCGTCAGAATATTGACGGTCGTACTCTTCGGCATCCAGCCCATCCATAATAAAACCCATAGTGCTTTACTCCCCTCTTGTGTAATGGCGGACGCCCAACGGGGCGTCCCTACGCCAGCCCGTGATTTTTGTGGGGACGTGCAACGGTACGTCCTTGGCGCATCATGCTGGTGTCAGTTCTTCCAAAGGTGGCAGTTCGATCTCGTAGCGGGCAAAGATGCGCCGGTAATGCGGCGATGTGCGCAGCAGGTCTTCATGTGTGCCGATGCCGACCACCTTGCCGCTGTCCAGTACTACAATCAAGTCTGCCCAGCGAATCTGCGACAGGCGGTGCGTAATGAGCAGCGTTGTGCGTCCTTCCTGAATGCGGCCAATCGCCTTTTGAATTTCGTCCTCGGTGGCGCTGTCAATGGCGCTGGTAGAGTCATCCAGTATCAGGATGCGTGGGTTGGCGAGGAAGGCACGCGCCAGTGCAATACGCTGGCGTTGTCCCCCCGACAGCATCACGCCCCGGTCGCCAATCTCGGTGTCATAACCCTCCCCAAAACTGGAGATGAAGTTGTGCGCCTGTGCATCTTGTGCGGCCTGCTCGATCATTTCAGTGGTGGCGTCCGGCATCCCGAAGGCGATATTCTCGCGAATGGAGCGTGAAAACAGGAAGATGTCCTGTTCGATGTTGGCAATCTGTGACCGCAGCGAGGCAATGTTCCAGTCGCGGACGTCCACCCCATCCACAAGAATGCTGCCCTCGGTTACATCGTAGGTGCGGTTGACAAGCTGCGTCAGGGTGCTTTTACCCGAACCTGTTTGCCCGACAATGGCAACAGTTTGCCCCGGTTCGATGGTGAAGTCAATGCTCTGCAATACTGGCTTGCCATCCCCGAAGTGGAAGGTGACATCTTTGAAGGTGAGCTTGCCTTCAATCTTGGCTTGATGCCCCTCAATGTTCTGGTCGATGTCGGTGTCGGCGGTGATGATATGCAGGATACGCTCGGCCCCCGCAATGCCGCCTTGCAGCAGTGTAATCGAGAAGATCGAGATAAAGGTTGGGAACTTCAGGATGTTCATCAAGCCCATCACGGCGACAATCTCGGCCAATCCGATAACGCCCTGCTGCCACAACCACAGGCTGTGCAGGAAGGTGAAGCCCAGCGCGATACCGAACAGGAGCAGTGGCAGGTAGCGAGCTTCAATTTGACCCTGACGCACAAACAGGTCGCGGAACCAGCGAGCGTTACGCCCGAAGCGGATGCGTTCGAACCATTCCTGAGTGCTGGCTTTGACCACCTCAATCCCCGATATGCTCTCTTCGAGCACCGAGTTCATCTTGCCATACTGGTTACGCTGGTTGCGGATGACTGGCAGGAGACGGCTTGCATAGCGCCGCACACTGATGATATAGGTAAACACGAAGATGACGGGCACCAACAGCAGCGACGGGCTTATCAGGCCAATGTACAGCAGAGGCACGACGATGCCGAGTATGGTATCCGTCACGAAGCGCAAGCCCGGCGAGACAAATAGATTTAGCTGGAAGACATCTTCTGTAGCGCGGGCCATGATGTCGCCCACGCGCTGGCGATCATGAAAGATCTGGCTTTTGCCGAGCAAGCTACGATAAAGTTCCTCGCGGGTATCAACCGCCAGATGCTGGGCAATCGTCTCGGTAGCAAGACTTGTTGACCAGAAGGATAATCCACTGCCGACCATTGCTGCCCACACCAGGAGGGTTGCCCTCCACAGCGAGCCTTCGCCAGTGATGACTGTATCAACGGCCCGTCCGGTGAACACGGGAACCATTGCATACAGCCCCAGGTCCAGTACCGGGAACAGCACACTGGCAATCACCAGCAGACGGTAGCGGGAAATATGCGACCACAGCCAGCGGAATACACCACGCTGGTTGTACTGGTATGCGTCCTCGACGGTAAACTCACTTTGCTGCACGTATACCTCCTCCGAATGAGACAGCACGAGATAGTATAACACACTTTTTGAATTGTAAATGTGCCATAATGGTCCAAATCTTAAACTACTTCAACTTCGAGTGGTGGGAGTTCGACCTCATAACGGGCAAAGATGCGCCGGTAGAGAGCTGACGTTTTCAACAGGTGCTCATGCGAGCCGATGCCGACCACCCTGCCGCTGTCCAGCACCACAATCAAGTCTGCCCAGCGAATCTGTGAAAGGCGGTGGGTAATGAGCAATGTAGTACGTCCCTCCTGTATGCGGCCAATAGCCTTCTGAATCTCATCCTCGGTGGCGCTGTCAATGGCGCTGGTGGAGTCGTCCAGAATCAAGATGCGCGGGTCGGCCAGAAATGCACGGGCGAGGGCGATGCGCTGGCGCTGCCCACCGGATAGAGTCACACCCCGGTCACCAATTTTTGTGTCGTAGCCATCACTGAAGCCTTCAATAAACTCGTGAGCCTGCGCATCTTTTGCCGCCTGTTCGATCATCTCCGTGGTGGCGTCCGGCATCCCGAAGGCAACGTTGTCCCGGATGGAGCGTGAGAACAGGAAGATGTCCTGCTCGATATTGGCAATCTGGGACCGCAGTGAAGCGATGTTCCAATCCCGAACATCCATGCCGTCAATCAGCAGTCTGCCGCTGGTCACGTCATAGGTGCGGTTGACAAGCTGGGTCAGGGTGCTCTTGCCGGACCCCGTTTGCCCGACTATGGCGACCGTCTGACCGGGTTCAATGCTGAACTTGATGTCCGCTAATACCGGCTTGCCATCCCCAAAATCGTATGTCACATTCTCAAATGTGATAGTGCCCTTGATAGTGGCCTGGTGCCCGCCGATATTCTGGTCAATCTCGGTGTCGGCAGTGATGATGCTGAGGATGCGTTCGGCCCCTGCGATGCCCGTTTGCAGCAAGGAGATGGAGAAGATAGAGATGAAGGTCGGGAAGCGCAGGATGTTGACAAGGCCCATGATGGCGACGATTTCAGCAATGGAGATACTGCCCTGCTGGTGCAGCCACAGGCTGTGCAGAAACGCCAGTCCCAGCGCGACCCCGAACATCAGCAACGGCAGATAACGCGCTTCAATTTGCCCCTGGTGTACAAATAAATCACGAAAGCGCCGCGCCGTGCGCCCGAAGCGAATGCGCTCGAACCATTCCTGAGTGCTGGCCTTAACCACCTCAATCCCTGAAATACTTTCTTCGAGCACCGAGTTCATCTTACCGTATTGGCTGCGCTGGTTGCGCATCACAGGCAGTAATCGTGCTGCGTATGCTTTCACGGCGACGATGTAACCCAGAATAAAGATGACGGGCACAAGCAGCATTGCCGGTTCAATTAGGGCAATATAGAGGAGCGGCACAACAATCCCCAGCACCGTACCAGTCGCAAACAACATACCCGGCACAATAAAAGCGCTGAGTTGAAAGACATCTTCAGTAGCGCGGGCCATAATATCGCCCACTCGCTGGCGATCATGGAAAATCTGGCTCTTGCCAAGCAGACTGCGATAGAGTTCTTCACGCGCATCAGCGGCCAGATGCTGTGCAATCGTCTGGGATACCAGATTTCCACCCAGGTGTGCAAGCCCACTTGTCAACGAGACCGCGAGCACCATCAATGTTGCATTCTGCAATGCACCTTCCCCGGTCAGAACGACATCCACTGCACGCCCGATATAAACTGGAATAAGACCAAAGAAGATAAAGTCAATCACCGGCAAGATAAGCCCTGCCAGCAGCAGCACCCGATAGCGAGCGACATGCGACCACAGCCAGCGGCCCACATTCTTGTGGTTATATTGATAGGCACCTTCTACGGTAAATTCGCTGCTCAGTTGTGCCACCGCATCACCTCATTTCCCGGCGGAACGGATGTTCTATTGTATCGCATTTTGCCCGCCAATCCAAAACATTATTACATGATCTCAGGGCGATTGCATCAAAACTGGTCGAGAAGTTGCTCAAGAAAAGTCGTATCGAGAGCAGCTTTATAACGTTGGGTCCGAATGCTACCTTTTGAGGCA
>JAKEEQ010000038.1 GCA_022616515.1 Chloroflexota bacterium
CAATCGCGTGGTGTTCGACAACATCCGTGACCGTCTGACTCAGGCGATCACTGGCGAACTCTCTCTTGAAGATGCCCTTACACGTATGCAAGAAGATGTGGATGCAGCCCTGGCGGAAGCCCAAGGCTAAGGTGTCATCTGACATACTTTAGTTAAAATACAATCCGGCTGTCGGCAAGCAAAACGGTTGTTGGCAGCCGCATTTACATCCAGGTCTTAAGCAAATTACGGAGTCTAACATGTCCACAGAATATCAGCCTCAGCGTACCATCCGAGAAACCGTGAGCTACCTGGCTTATCTGGTCTGGTCAGGCTTTATGAATACCATTGAAGTGGTTGCCGAGGCCATTCAGCACCGAGTCGGTATTGATCGCATGGGGTATTTTTTCGTGCTACCAAATATGCTTATTTTTGGCATTTTTGTTTTGTTCCCTATGTTACTGAATTTTTATTACGCGCTGACCGGTGGAACCAATCTCTTCCTCAATGAACGCCCCTTTGTGGGAATGCAAAACTTCAACACGTTATTTGACTGCCACAATTTCTTCGAGCCTAATTCCTGCAACGTCCCGGCAGACATTTTCTGGCGGGCGATTTTCAATACCGTATTGTTTGTCATTTTGCAGGTGGGCGGGATGGTGCTGCTATCCCTCGTCACCGCCCTTGTGTTGAACCGCAAGATTGTAGGGCGTGGTTTTTTCCGCAGCGTATTTTTCTACCCGGTTCTGCTATCGCCGGTAGTGGTCGCTCTGGCCTGGAAATGGATATTGCAGCGCGAGGGGTTACTCAATGCCCTTATTGAATCGTTTGGGGGTGAGAAAATACTCTTCTTGCTAAACGGCAATTGGCCCATGTTCTGGGTGATTATTGTCAGCATTTGGGCGACGATGGGCTTTTACACCCTGATTTTGCTGGCCGGTTTGCAATCCATTCCCAGCGATTTGTATGAGGCCAGTGCGATTGACGGAGCGAATGAGTTCAGCAACTTCCGCTTTATCACCCTGCCGCTGCTGATGCCCACCATGTTCGTTGTCCTGGTGCTGTCCATGATTCGCGCGGTGCAGGTCTTTGACCAGGTGTTTGTACTCACGGGCGGTGGGCCGGGAACGGCGACCACGTTTATGGTGCAGTTTATTTACGATACCGGTTTCTCCAATCAGATACAGATATTTGGTCTGGCCTCCGCCGCGTCCGTGGTGCTGGGTATCGCGTTACTCATTCTGACCCTGATTCAACTGCGCATGGGTCGTGAGTCGAGTATGGTCTAACCAGAGAAAGTGATAAAAAATGACTATTGGTGAATTTATTAATGGACGACGTGGGAAAAGGTCTTTCCATGTGACCGATTTGTTGAGTTACTTTTATCTTACGGTCGGCACGCTGCTCATGTTCGGCCCGGTGGTCTGGTTGGTGATGTCGTCCTTTAAGACCCAGGCGGCATTGGTCGAATTCCCGCCCCAGTTTTTGCCCTATGTGCAGCAAACAGTCGAGGTCGAAGGCTACGACGACCCCCTGCCCATTTATAATGTCACGCTGGATGACGGTACGATTCGGACACTGGCGCAGGTGCGACGGGTGGGTATCGAAGCGCAAATGGTTGACCCCCAAAACCCGGAAGAGATCATCAAAGTCAATATCAAGCAGCGCGAAGAAATCCGACAAATCCGTCTGGCCTGGGAGAATTATGTTGATCCGCTGGAGCGTTTCAACTTCTTGACCTATTTGAAAAACAGTGTAATTGTCACCGTAGTGGCGACATTGATTACGCTGTTGATTAACAGCATGGCGGCCTTTGCCCTGAGCAAATACAATTTCAAAGGTCGGGATACGATTTTTGTGATTATTATTGCGACCCTGATGATTCCGATTTCGGTTATCCTTGTGCCGGTCTTTTTGGTGATTACGTCTGTCGGTTGGAACAACAGCTTATGGGGTGTGATTATTCCAGGGGCGGCGACTCCGACGGGTGTCTTTTTGCTGCGCCAGTACATGCTGACTATTCCCGATGAACTCCTGGACTCGGCGCGGACTGATGGCGCGTCCGAATGGCGAATTTACTGGCAGATTATTCTGCCGCTGGCGAAACCGGCGCTGGCCGTACTGGCGATCTTTTCTGTGATGTGGCGCTGGAATGACTTTCTCTGGCCGCTCATCGTTCTCAGCCGCAACGAACTGTTCACGCTGCAAGTGGGTCTCAACTCCTTCCAGGGCGAATTGAATATCCAATGGCATTATGTGTTGGCAATGACGGTCTTAACCCTCTTGCCAATTACGATCGTTTTTTCGTTCTTGCAACGCTTCATTACGACCGGCATCGCTACCACAGGTATGAAATAAACAATGACAGGACAACGTGTAGTAGTTATTGAACCGAATCACATTGTTGTTGAGGCGTATGAACCGCCTGCCCCGAACGCCAATGAGGTTATAGTAAAAACGTCCGTTAGCCTCATCAGCCCGGGGACAGAACGGGCGTTTTTCCTGGCCTTACCGACGACCAACGCGACCTATCCGCTTTACCCCGGCTACAGTGTAGTTGGGGAAGTCGTCGCGCGGGGGGAGCAAGTTACCAGCCTGGACATCGGACAGCGGGTGACCTGCACAGGAAATCACATGTCCCATGTCGTGATAGCTGCTGAAAAATGTGTTCCCGTTCCCCTCGAATTGAAAGATGAAAGCGCCGTCTTTTTCAACTTGATTGCCATTGCGATGCAAGCCGTTCACAAGGCCCGCATCGAACTGGGCGAATCCGTCCTGGTTTTGGGTGCAGGCTTGATCGGCATTTTTGCCATGCAACTGGCGCGGCAGTCCGGGGGCTTGCCCGTGATTGGGGTTGATCTGGATACGGCACGCTTGAAGCTGGCGAAGCACGGAGGTGCGGATTCAACGCTGCTGGCGGATGACGCTGTTGTGAGCAATTTACAGTCTCTCCTCCAGGCCGATGGGGCGAAGGTTGTCATCGAAGCGACAGGACACCCGGACGCGGTGCTTTCGGCGTTCCAGCTTGCCAGCACCAAAGGGCGAGTGTTGCTATTGGGCAGTCTGCGCGGGGAAACCGATGGCGTGAATTTCTACCGCGATGTCCATCGCAAGGGCTTGACGATTATCGGGGCACATGAGATCACCCGACCGCTGGTTGAGAACAGCCCCGGTTATTGGAAACAGCAGGATGAACATAACATCGCGCTCCGGTTACTGGCGGCGGGACGTTTGCACACCGACCATCTCATCAGCCATCATTTTAAGGCGGCAGAGTTTCCGAAGGCGTATGAGATACTCGCCAGTTGGGATACATCCGTTATGGGGATGATGATTCACTGGGACTAGGCGACATTGGCGTAAGATAGTCTGGATGAAGGGTTTCTGGACGGCGAGAATGCCGTCCCTATTTTTTGGACACCATGATGCTGCG
The DNA here is from genome assembly GCA_022616515.1 of Chloroflexota bacterium. Taxonomy (GTDB): domain Bacteria; phylum Chloroflexota; class Anaerolineae; order Aggregatilineales; family J027; genus JAKEEQ01. The sequence goes on from JAKEEQ010000038.1 coordinate 3,413, forward strand.
AACAATCGTGATTGGCATCGGCGCGGGCATCTTCCAGCACCATCGTCCCGCTATTGAACAGATGGATTTTGAATTGGTCGGGGCGGTGGGTATTGCCCTATCGGATGGGCAGAATCGGGCGAAATCACTGAACATACCTTTTTATACAGATCGCCAACAACTGTTCCAGGAGGTGGAGGCCGATATCGCGGTCATTCTCACGCCCCACCCCTCCCATGCCGACATCGCTATCGACTGTTTGAATGCTGGCTGTCATGTGCTGGTAGAAAAGCCCATTGCTATTGATATTGCCGATGCCGACCGAATGGTTGAAGCGGCAGAGCAAAACGGCAAGCTGTTGATGGTCAATTTTCAGCAGCGGTTTCGCCCGGAAATCCGCGCGATTTACAACCTCATCCAGCAGGGAAAGTTGGGCGCGGTGCAGCACATTTCGCTGGCGTTAACGTGGTCGCGTCCGGCGGCTTATTTTGCCGAGCAGACCTGGCGGGGAACATGGCAAGGCGAAGGTGGCGGGGTGCTGATGAATCAAGCGCCGCATGATCTGGATAAGCTGTGTTATTTCCTGGGACTGCCGCAAGAAGTGGTGGCCTGGACACCTACCCAGCGTCACGCGATAGAGACTGAAGATACCGTTCACGCGATGCTCAAGTGGGAAAGCGGGGCGCTGGGTTCCGTCCACATCAGCACCGCCGAAGCGGGGCCACCGCCACGCCTGGAAATCTGGGGGACGAAAGGCTACATACAACTCATCGGAGATGACCTCACGTTTCATCAATTGGAAGTCGATGTGGATGACTATATTCGGATGAGTACCGACTTCTACACGCCGTTAGCCAGCCAGCCGATGCCTATCGAGTACGAGGACATAACGGGCGATCACCGCGCCATTTATGAGCATCTTCACGCGGTACTGACAGAGGGAATACCCTGTATTGTGGATGGCAAAGCCGCCAAGCAGTCGTTAGAGGTGGCGAACGCGATGCTGCTATCAGGCGCAACGGGCGAGACCATCCCCTTACCGTTAGACCGGAAGCGGTACAGCGCGTTTTTGAATCAGCGGCGCAACACCGGACGATAGGCAGTAACCAAGGTAGCAGGGGCGATTCACGTTACCGGGCAACTGTCAATTGAGGCCGAACAGTTGTAAGACGGTGATACCGGCCAAACTCAAGCCGCCGACGGACAGCGCCGCCGCCAGCCCCACCACAAAGGGTTTAATCCCCAGGCCGCGCAGCTTCTTAAAATTGGTATTCAAGCCGACCCCGGCCATCGCTATCGCCAGAAAAATCTCTGCCCACTGTTTGACGGTGGCGGTGAAGGTGCTCCAACTGGCGGTGTCGAACATCCCCCAGGCCAGACTGGATTCGAGGGTGGCATCACCAATCGTCCGCACGCACGCCACGACCAGAAAACCCAGGATAAACAGCGGAAACAGACTCAGCCAATGCTTCTGCTTGCCGGTTGCTTCTCTGGTCATATCCTGGCGACGGTAGATGGTGGTAATCAAGGGGATCATGAAGACCATCATCACGTTGCGTACCAGCTTGGTGACGGTGGCGACATCCAGTGCGGTGTCGGCCTGAAATAACTGGGCGTAAATCAGACCGCCGCCAGCAACCTGCGCCGTTTCATGAATCGACGTGCCGAGGAACAATCCGGCGCTGGTCTGATTATCGGCAAACAAGGCGTTGGCGAGATAGGGGTAGAGCAACATCGCCAGCAGGCCGAAAATGGTGATATTGGCAACCGCATAAGTCGTCTCTTCTTCGTTGGCTTCAATGGCTGGCCCGGTGGCGACGATGGCGGTCGCGCCGCATATACTCGTTCCGATGGCGATCAAGGCACTCAATCGAGATGGGAGGGCTAACCGTTTTCCCAACCAGAGGGCAATTACCAATGCTCCGGTCAGGCATACGATTATCAAAGGCAGACCCAATGCACCGAGACGCACGACATCGCCCAGACTGAGGCGGATACCCAACAGGATAATGCCTACTCGCAGCACGCGCTTGACACTGAACATGATGCCTGGTTTTAGTCCGGTTGGCAGTCGCAATACATTGCCCAGAAGCAAGCCGAAAACAATCGCCAGCATGATGGCGGAAACGGGGCTGTTGGCGAATCCGAGCAGGTCTTTGCCAATCCAATCGCTGGCCTGCAATCCCAACCAGGCCACACTGGAGGTCAAGACCACACCGGGCATAAACTGCAAAAGGCGCTGGAAGGGATTTCGTTGGGTGAGGTTTTCCGGGGATTGGGATTTTTCACAATCTGTCACACTGGCTGCTGGTTGCTCTGTCGGTTCCAAGGTACTCATGAGGCTCCAATTTCAATTATAAATTAGGGGATAGCATTTTTAGCACCGGGATAGTGGCGTTGGCGGCAGGCATTACGCCAATCCGAGTGGTGGGTGGCAGGTCGGTTAAGGCCTGTGCCAGGCCGTCTTGCAGGCTGGCGACCGGGGTTAAGAGCAAGCGTCTGACGAACTCCGGCGACATCTCTGAAACAAGCAGCACGCGCCGATTCACGGCATCGCGGGAAATCTGAAACGCTTTATGCCGTCCCAGGCGAAACTCGTCCTGGGCAAATTTCTCCAGCACAGCCTGATGCGATTCCATCTGTGTAACCCAGGACTCATAGGTTTTGCTGCCGGTTCCCTCCGGGCAGGCGGCAACCAGGATGATTGTGCCACCGGATTTGGTGACGCGCGCTGCATGAGCCAGAGCTTTCTGGGCTTGATAGAGGTTGATGTCTTTCGGATGGCCGCCCGGCGATGTGATGAGTATATCAAAGGGTTTGTCCACCGCGACCTCAAAGATTTGCCGCACCTGGGGAATTCCCGCCCACATAACTTCTACCGGGTCGCCTGCCAGAACATTCACGATATGTTTTTGTGCGTTGAGGACGACGTTCAGCGCGTAATCAATGCCGATCAGTGCACCGATTTCTTCCACGTCCTGCCGCGCCGGGTTATCGGCATAATGTCCCATTTGGGAACCATCTTCCAGCATCAGGGCATGGTTGTGATTGATGGTCGCCTTGCCCGCTAACCCAATCGCCGCGCTTTTCACACCGCCGGAAAAGCCCATGAACTGGTGTGGTTCAATATTGCCAACCACCAGTTTGAGATCCGCCGACAGATAGTGTTTATTCACATATATGGGGGTCTGGCGTTCCGTTTTCCCCAGGTAGACCAGATTAGCCTCATCGTCCGCGTCATGGCAGATCACCGGACAACGGATGAGGATACTTTCCGGCAGCACCATACCATACTCTTCCGGGGGCATGGGCGGGTGTGAACCAGTGGCGATGATGAAAAAAAAAGTTAGTGATGTAGAAAAAGAAGGCGCTCTGGAACGGCTACCTTACTCGCTACAGATTGAAATTCACAGCGAAACAAAGTTCAAAAAGCTGGCGCAAGCAGTTCTACGCGCAGTCCATCGTCCAGTCGAATTAGCCGATACTAACCCCATTGTCGTTCCTGATGCCAACGGCAGTCCCAAACTGGAGATTATCCAATTGGATGATAAGTACCTGACTGACACACTCCGCACCGATAAGGCGGTTGACGAGCGGATAGACTATATCAAGCAAAAGTATGCTCCGGCAAATGTTCCAACAGGGACTTTAGTGGAATTGCCAGATTACCGTAATAAGCAGCTACGTCTAAAAGACCCTAAATCTGCTATACGCGAAGGGCTGACGCTCACAGGGCGCATCTCACAATTTCTTGTACCAGAACATGAATCGCCTAACTATACGCACCGTAATACAAAAGCTGTGGCGGATTTACTCCGTATGATGGGTTATCGCTATCGTCCATTCTATCGGTATGATAAACGACGGACTCTGCCAGAACAGCTAGACATTCTTGCTTTCTATGTCTTCCAGTTAAATAAATCACGGTCTGTTCCTTTCCTCGCTTCTGTCGTCAAGGCGGCTGTGATGCTCACTCTATCTTCATCTCTACATGACTTCCATAAACCCGCAATTGGGACATAAATCAACGAACGTTGAATAAAAATCGCCTTCAAACCAAACTTCGGTTATTTCCATCGTTGCACGGCAATTGGGGCAAATTTTGTTAACTTCTTCGTCAAGTTCCGCTTCATCTGGCTCTATGTATCC
>JAKEEQ010000407.1 GCA_022616515.1 Chloroflexota bacterium
GAAGTGGTTCTGGAGGCGGGCTGGCCTGAAGGCGGTATCGCTACTTATTCTTGCACAACCGCCAACGCCGCCCCACTGGTTGAAGATGACCGCATCAAACTGTTGACGTTTACCGGAAGTCCGGCGGTTGGCTGGCAGCTTAAAGCCCGTGCCGGGTTAAAACCTGTGACTCTGGAATTGGGCGGCAATGCCGGAACGATTGTTCACAGTGATGCCGACATTGAATTCGCGGCGGGACGGGTTGCGTGGGGTGGGTTCAGCTACGCTGGTCAGTCCTGCATTTCTGTGCAGCGTGTTTATGTGCATGACAGCCAGTATGAAGCCTTTGTTGATAGTTTCTTGCCAAAGGTGCAGGTTCTGAAGGTTGGCAATCCACTTGAGGAGGATACGGACATTGGCCCGGTCATTGATCGCGGTGCATCCCAGCGACTCGAAACCTGGCTTGAAGAAGCCAAAGCTGATGGCGCGGTGGTGCTGGCAGGCGGCGAACGTGACGGCAATCTATGGCAGGCCACCGTGCTGACTGCACTACAAGAAACAATGAGCATTTCCTGTAAAGAAGCATTCGGGCCATTTGTCGGGCTATATCCATATCAGGATGTCGAAAAGGCTATTGAGGCCGTTGATACCAGCGATTTTGGCTTGCAGGCAGGCATTTTCACCAACGACTGGAATATCATCCAGACCGCATTTGACCGGATTGAAGTTGGCGGGCTGATGGTGAATGATGTCTCGATGTTCCGGGTCGATCACATGCCCTATGGTGGAGTGAAGCGGTCCGGTTTTGGACGAGAAGGCTTGCGCTACGCCATTGAAGAGATGACCGAAATGAAACTGCTGATGCTGAATCAGCGTGATGGTTAAACAAAAGTCGTTCCCTGGAGAGGGGTGCTAATACATGGAAGGTATACTCTGGGCGTTTGCGTCGGGGGTGGGTTTTGGCATATTTCAGACGCTCAATCGCAAATCAAAAAAGGACCTCGACGTTTACCGGGGAACATTTTTACTTCTGCTCATCAGCGCCGCATTGTTGATCATCGCATCGCTATTGACGGAGGACGTTTCCTGGCTGTGGTCTACTCCGGCCACAGCCATTTTCTATTTTGCCCTCGCTGGATTTGTCCATTTTTACATGGGTTGGACGTTCATTAGTATCAGCCAACAGAGCATTGGAGCAGCCCGCACCGGCGCAATTGTCGGTGCAACACCGCTCTTCGGGGCAGTGGTCGCCGCGATAACCCTTCAAGAGTTCTTGAGTCTGGGAGCCTCCATCGGGGTCGCTCTTGTTGTGCTGGGGGTTTATTTTGTCTCAAGAGGTTAGTGTCAGCATTCAGGAAACAACCCTTCCGTGGGCGGGAATTGCCACTGCATTATGCTGGTCAATCAGCCCGATCTTCATCCGAAAGGGGCTGGAAGATCTGTCGTCGCCACTTCTCGGTGTGACCGTCGGGATGATCGTTAATGTGATGGCCTATGGCGTTATCCTCTACCTGCGTCGCGATAAATGGCAGAGGCGACCAATCTCCCGCGAATCGCTGAACTGGCAGATTTGGGCTGGCGTGTTTGTAGGGCTTGCCACATGGGCACGCTGGGTGGCGCTCGACCTGTCCGAAGTGGCGGTCGTGCTGGCGATTGGACGCTTCAATGTACCCATCGTCATTATTTTGTCTCTGTTCATGCTCGATCAAAAACAGGAGCGGATTACAGCACGTCTGTGGCTTGGTGCGGCCCTTATTGTAATAGGGTCGCTGCTTTTAATCTTCTACCGGTGAAAAATCATGATTATTGATGCCCATGCGCATATCATTGTGCCAGAAATAACGCGCCCCGCTGCACCAGATGAGGCATGGCGGCCTACAGTAACATGGCAGGGGACACAACAAGTCATCGACTATGCCGGGAAACAGATCAAATCGGCACTTCGCGAATTTGTGCACATTGATAGTATTCTGGAAACGCAACACGCGGCTGGAATCGAACACGTATTGTTGTGTCCCTGGGTCTCCATTCTCAACTACGACGCACCACCCGAAGAGGGCTTACGCATCAGTCGTATTCAGAATGAAGGGTTGGCCCGCCTCGCCCAACAATATCCCCAACAGGTTCATGCTCTGGGCACAGTTCCCCTGCAAGACCCCGACCTCGCTGCTCAAGAGTTACAATGGTTAATGCAAGAACCGGGGATGTGCGGTGTTGAAATTGCCGCCAGTGTTAACGGAGTCTATCTGGGTGATGACCGCTTCCGCCCGCTCTGGGAAGTTGCCGAGTCAACCAATGCACTGGTTTTCGTTCACCCCACGACACGGGGATTTCCGCTGCCGGTGATGGATGAATACTATCTGTGGAACACCATCGGTAATCCCCTCGAAACGACGATTACAGCCGCCCATCTCATCATGGCGGGAGTGATGGAAGCTCATCCCAGCTTGAAGATTCTGCTCTCACATGGCGGCGGAGCGGTCCTGAGTTTGTGGGGTCGATTGCGACACTCACATACTTTTCAGCCGATGGCACAGGCACGGCTTCAAGATTCACCGGAGGCATCGCTCAAGCGATTTTACTTCGACACGATCACCCATGATCCAACCTTGCTGCACGCCCTGATTGACTTTGTGGGGGCTGATCATGTCTTGCTCGGCTCCGATTATCCGTTTGATATGGGCGATTTGCTCCCGGTTGAAAGTGTACGCGCCCTGAAATTGCCGGAGCGCGACGAAGCGAATATACTCGGCGGGAACGCTGCCCGCTTATTAGGTTTAGGAGCGTAAAATGGCAAAAGTTTTCAGGAAAGAAGAGTTGCCGCATTTTGACTCGACTCGTGATGGGCGGGACCGGATGGACCTCATCACCGATAACGTGCCCGTCGGTGCGACAAAAATCAAAGCAGACCGCATCATTTACCATCCCGGTGACACCTGTGCCAAACATTATCACGTTGGCTGCTATCATCTGTTTGTGATGCTGGAAGGCGAAGCGACGATTTGTTCTCCCTCGGGCTGTCAAACGTTTACGGCGGGTCAGGTAGCCGTCATCGCACCGGAGGAGGTGCACTGGTTCGAGAATCATTCTGCTGCTGACTACCGCTTCGTTGAATTCTGGGCACCACCACCCACTGAAACAGTGTGGATTGTTGAGGATGACATATGAACATGGGCACCGAGTGGCTAAGTTTTAGCCCTGTATCAGGAGAAAAATAATGCCGGTAATCATTAACCCCGATGACATGAACGTCACCCGGCGCGGCGATGGCTGGGTTGAATTAACCATTGCCGATGCCGACAAAATTGGGTCACCCGCGATGGTTGCCCGCCGCTGGACGTTGGAACCCAATGCACATGGTCCGCTGCTTACTCAGGGTGATGCCGAACAACTCCTATATGTGATTCGGGGGAGTGGAACTGCTGTTGTGGATGGTGAAGCACTCGAATTAGAGCGCGAAAGTGTGCTGTGGGTAGAGCCGGGCGAAACATACCAGTTTGTAGCCGGGCCACACGGTCTGGAAATCCTGCAAGGTTATGCACCCGGAGAATGATTTATGCCTGATAAACCCCAACCAACCGTAACCAATCGCGCACACGGCAAAATGCGCGATCATGCCGCTGCCGAAATCTATGTGCGTAGCTTTGACCCCGTTATCTCCGATGAACCACCCTCGCGCGGTGGGCATGATGCGGGACCATCCCCGCTGGAATATATTCTGGCGGCGCTTTGTGCTTGAACGAATGTCTCATCAGCCAGGATGGCTGAAAAGATTCGTTTTGAATACGACGATCTGGAGACCTTTGCCGAAGGCGATCTGGACACACGTGGACGCAAAGGCGAGGCTGATGTGCCGGTGCATTACTATGCTGTGCGCCTCAAAATCCGTATCAAAACCAGCGAGAGCGACAAACGATTGGAGCAACTGGCGGATCTGGTATCACGCTACTGCCCGGTAGACAGTCTTATCCGAGCCGCCGTGCCAGACTACACAGTGACGTGGGAGCGCATGTAAATGACGTGTACTACACCTCGGAGTCACTCAGGCTCATGACAGCCTTCAGAATGTTGGGATAGCTTCCGCAGCGACACAGGTTGCCGGAGAGATATTCGCGGATTTCTTCCGCCGATGGATTGGTATGGTTGGCGAGAAGCGCAACAGTGGAAAGGATAAAACCGGGCGTGCAGTAGCCACATTGAAACCCGAAGTGATCAATAAATGCCCGCTGTACCCGATGTAGTTTTTCGTCATCCGCCAGACCTTCAACCGTCGTGATGTCGTGTCCCGCAGCCTGCACGGCCAGCATCAGGCAGCTACTGATGGTACGACCATCCACCAGCACCGTACAACTGCCACAAATGCCGATTCCGCAGCCTTCGCGTGCACCCACCAGCCCCAGTTCTTCGCGCAGGACATGTAACAGGGTTTGGTGGGGGGAAAAAGATAAACGATATTCTTTGCCATTTACCTTCAGCGTAGCGTTACTCATTTTGCAGTGCCCTCAACACCTTTTCTGCGGTAATGGGAAGATCATAGATGCGGATGCCCAGCGCATCGAAAATGGCGTTGGCAATCGCGGGCGCAACCGGCGGCAGGGTCATCTCGCCAATGCCGTGAAATTCGCCAGACTCGCCTTCCAGTGAAACCGAGTTCAGATTGTGAGGGATGTCAGGGAAGGCGGGGATATTGTAATCGGATAGATTCGGATTGGCGATTTGGCCGTTGTCAAAAATGACTTCTTCCAGAAGCGCCGGGCCGATACCATAAATGACATTGCCATCATTTTGCAATCGGGCAAGTTCAGGATTAACCACCCGTCCCGCAAATGCAGCGGACCAATAGCGCAGAATCGCCACTTTTCCGGTTTCGGTGTCAATTTCTACCTCGCAGGCCCCCGCCCCCTGATGCCAGTGAGGCGTGGACACCCCCTGTCCGGTCTCAGGATCAAGCCCCGCCACTCTAGTCTGAAATTCGCCTAATGCGTCCACTGATGTAAGCTGGTTTCGCCGGAGTATATCGGTAAGTGAAAAGCACAGTTCTGGCTTCTCAGTAACGCATACTACCCCATTGCGTACCGACAGTTCTTCAGGGGGATGCTCCAGTAATGGAACCGCCGCTTCTATCAATTTCTGTTTCAATAACGTGGCTGCGTTGATGATGGCATTGCCCATCATGAACGTTGAGCGTGATGCGTTGGTACTCGTGTCGAAGAGATTCTGCGCTGTATCCGGGCCAACGACGTTCATTGTCGCAACTGGCACACCCAACGCTTCGGCGGCAATCTGTGCCAGAGCAGTGTGTGCACCCTGCCCCATCTCTACCGTACTCGTGAAAAGCGTCACCTGCCCGTCATCATCCAGCAACAAACGACACTGAGATGTCGAATTCGGGATTGTGCTTTTCATCATCACCGCCAGACCGCGCCCGCGCTTCAACACCCCGGAATTTTTTTGAAGGGGCGTGTTCCAGCCTATACCACTTGCGACGGCCTCCAGACATTCAACAAAATGGATGTCGTGAAGGGTTTCGCCAGTAGCAAATGCGTCACCATCTACAAGCAAATTCTGTAACCGGAATGCCAGCGGTTCGATGCCCAGACGATGGGCGATGCTGTCGGAATGCGATTCATAGGCCCATGTGCCCTGCGAAGCCATCGCACCCCGGAAAGCCGCCGCCGGAGGCAAATTAGTGTAAACGCCATACGAATCCACCTGCACCGCCGGAATACGATAAGGGCCAATCGAGCGCAGCATCCCGCTGCCGACCAGACCCGGACTGACATCCGCGTAGGCCCCGCCGTTCCAATGGATAGTCACCTGTCGAGCCGTCAGCGTGCCATCTCGTTTTACACCAGATTTAATGTGAATAGCAGCTGCATGTTTGTTGACAGTGACAAAGGTTTCGGCGCGGGTGAGCGTCAACTTGACCGGACGACCATTCACTTTCCACGCGAGGGCAGCAACCATCGGTTCGAGCCGAATGTGTCCCTTGCCGCCATACCCGCCCCCCAACGGCGCGACCATCACCCGCACCGCCTCCGGCTCCAGATTAAATAACTCGGCAATCACTTGTTGGACGAGCGATGGTGCCTGTGTAGCCGACCAGATAGTGAGTTTTCCATCCTGCCATTGAGCGGCTGTAACATGGGGTTCTAATGTGACATGATTGGCGGTCGGACTAAAGTACATCTCTTCAATGATTTCATCCGCCGCCGCAAAACCTACTTCTATATCACCATGACGCAATCTGGCATGCCGAAAACAGTTATCTGGATAGTCACCATGCAAAACTGGCGCACAGGGCTGCATCGCTTGTATCTCATCGTAAACGGCTGGCAGCTCTTTGTATTCCACCTCGATTTCATGAAGTGCCGCCTCGGCAATGTCGGTGCTTTCTGCGGCAATGATCGCTACTGGCTCTCCAATATAGCGCACCCGGTCTGTAGCAACGATGGGCTGATCTTTGTGCTGCACGCCGTAGAACGTCGTCGGGCCACCCGGTTGGTTTAAATCCGCTGCCGTCAAGACCGCGACCACGCCCGGCATTTGTTCGGCCCGGCTGGTATCAATATGAACAATACGCGCATGGGGCAGCCAACTACGCAGGACTTTGGCATAAAGCATCTGTGGTAATTTGAGATTAGCCGTATATGGAACGGTACCCGTGACACGGGCAATTGAATCCAGCATGTGAACAGATTTAGCCATCGCGCAGCCCTTTAAGCACACGCTGAATATGCACCCTGATCATCTGTGTTCGATACCATGCTGAACTCTGCAAGTCGTCGATTGTTTCAATCCCGGCGGCATAACCTTCCGCAATTTCGTGGATGCGCGTATCTGTTAAGGGCGACCCAACTGCCAGCGCTTCGATTTCCGATAAGCGCGTAGGTATTTCACAGGCAGCACCAACCGTCAGACGCAGCCCCGTACAAATGGCATCGTTGAAAGTGGCGCTGGCAGCGATGCCAACACACGGACGATCTTCTGAGGAGCGGTTATTATAGCGCAGATAAGCCATTCGGGGCTGTTCAGTGGGGATGGGGATAATCACCCCGGTAATCAGTTCGTCAGGCTCTAATGTAGTGGTCAGAAAGCCCAGCAGTAAGTCGGGTAGTGATATTTGCCGGGTACCAGAGATTCCCTTTACCTCAACCAGAGCATCCAGCATCATCAAGGCTGCCGGTGGATCAGAGGCGTAATCAGCCTCGGCCAGATTGCCACCGAGAGTTGCTTGATTGCGAACACGAACGTTCCCAACCGCAGCACAGGCCGCAAACAACGCCGGAAAATACTGACGGACAAGACGGGAGTCGGCAACATCGCCCAATTTGGCTAAAGCCCCAATGTGGAGCCGGTTGTCTTCAATCCGAATACTATCCAACCCGGGGATTTTTTCCAGACTGATCAACACTTCCGGCGCGATGAGTCCATGCTGAAGCATCAACACGACGGCGGTTCCCCCGGCAATAATCACTGATTGCTCAGGATTATCGACACGGGTCGAAATAGCTTCTTCGAGCGTCCCCGGCTGTAAGAAACGCATAACTTAGTCCCAGTCGAGAATAGCCGGTAAGCGCCCAATTTTGCGTAGTGAGCCGACAATCCCTTCCGGGAAGAACAGCAATACAGCAGCCAGAATCGCCCCCGTTCCAAAAATATTGAGTTCGCTGGAGCCAAATTCGCTCAGGAAAAACTCGTTGGTGCCTATCATGATGATAGCCCCTATAACCGGGCCAGCCACCGTGCCCCTACCGCCTAAAATGCACATCAACACCATCTGCGCACCAACAAGTATGAGGAGAAAGATGCTCGGCGTGATGTAGGTAAGATAATAGCCCCACATAGCCCCGGCCACGCCAACAAAATAGCCGCTGATCGCAAAAGCAAAGATTTTATAAAAACTGGTGGGGATACCAGATGCCTCGGCTTTTGTTTCGTTCTGAGAAATAGCTCGCAGTCCCAGACCAAACTTGGAGTGGCGGATTCGATATGAGGTGTAAACGGTAATAATTGCCAGAATCAACATCCCGTAATAAAAGGGGAACTTTATTTGTTCGACAGGCAGGTCAATTAGTGGGAGTTTCAGCCCATTAGCCCCGCCAAGCCTTTCCCAGTTATCCAGCCTGATCCTGAAAACAAGCACCAGCGCAATGGTTGAAATAATGAAGGCCGGGCCACGAACTCGCAGGGTTATGAAGCCGACCAAAAACGCAAGTGCCATCGCAACAAAACCGGCGATTGGTGCAGTAAAAAATGGCGAATAGCCGTCACGCAACAGGAGATAGCTGGAAAAGTAGCCGCCGACCGCGAAGAACACGTTATGTCCCAGCGAAATATAGCCCGCATAGCCACCTAAAATATTCCAGCTTGACGCCATTGCAATATACATGAAGATGAAGAGCATTAAATGAAGGTAATAATTCAGATTGTTCGCAGTAATTAACTGGGTGAGCGGAAACAGGAAAAGAAGCAGGATAATCAATCCCAGTATAGAATGTTTGGATTTGAGCTTTGACCGCACGAGCGGCTGCTCTTGTGCAGAAACAGGTACGCTTGTCATCAAGTCATCTCCAGCTTTTTCCCAAACAATCCCTGTGGCCGGATGAGCAGGATCAAGAATAGTGCGGCGTAAAATGTTAAAGGTGACCAGGAAGGGCCATAAGCGTCACTTACCAGACCAGCGGTGCCTGCCAGCAAAAATGCGCCTACCACCGCTCCTACGAGACTGCCCATACCCCCCAGCACAATAAGTGATAGCAACAATGCGACCCACTCCCAATGCGTGTTGGGGAAGAAACTGAACAAAAAGCTCATTAACGCGCCCGCTGCGCCTGCCAGCGCCGTTCCCATACCAAATGAAAAAGTTGAAACCCATTTTACATTCACACCAACGGTCTGTGCAGCGGCACGATTTTGCATGGTAGCCCGAATGGCATAACCCATACGGGTAAATTGCAAAAATGACCATGTGAAAATGATCAAGACCAGACTCATCAGAAGGGCATACAACTGTGCCTTCGGAACCAGGTATTGGGCCTCGCCGGTAAAAAACACTTCGGTTGTGTAGGTCGGGGTCGTTGAACGATTGGCTCCGGTAAATAAGTACCCCAGAACACCCTCTATCATAAGGGCCAGTGCAAAGGTCAGTAAAACAGTTTTCTCTGTGTAACGTGGTTGGTCCGCACCGGATGCGAGAAAAACACGATACACAATAACGCCAAAAATAAACATCAGCGGCACGTTGATAAGGATGGATTCCATTGGGTCAAGGTTCAGTTCGGTAAAGGCATAGTAGCTGATATAGGCCGCGATGAAAATAAACGCCGGATGGGCCAGATTGACAATGCGCATCACGCCGAAAACGAGCGTCAAGCCAGATGCCATCAGGGCATACACACCACCGAGCGTCAGACTGAAAATCAAGATTTGCACTTCATGGACATATTCACCGTTTAAAAAATCAGTTATCATATCCCCTCCTGAACCCGGCGTGTGCCCAGATAAAGTTCTTGTATGCGGGGATCAGCCAGAATCGTGTCGGCAGGCCCATCAAAAACATTTTTACCCAGATCAAGCACCAGTCCCCAATCGGCAAATTCAAGCCCTTTATGGGCATTTTGTTCGACCATCAACACGGTTATACCATTTTCCTTAAATTGCCGAACAATTTCAAATATGTGCTCAACAATGAGTGGAGCCAGCCCCAGCGATGGCTCATCGAGCAGTACGATTTTCGGACTGAGTACCATTGCTCGTCCCATTGCCAGCATTTGTTGTTGCCCACCAGAAAGCTGGTTGGCAGCTTGCCAGCGTTTCTGCTTGAGTGTGGGAAATTGGCGGTAGATTTCCTTGATACGTTTTCGGGTCTCGCGTGCATTCTTAAGAGCATATCCCCCCATTCGCAGATTTTCGCCAACGGTCATATGCGGGAATAAACTGCGTTCCTGTGGTACAAAGCAAATACCTTTCTTAAGAACCTGATCAGGGCGTAGACGAGTGATAGACTCCCCTTCAAAAATAACCTCGCCGTCTCGTGGCTTTAAAATACCACAGATAACTTTTAAAAGCGTCGATTTTCCAGCACCGTTGGGGCCAATAATGCACTGAATTTGTCCGGCCTCGAGCGTAAGATCAATACCACGCAGAATGTCCGGGCCACTGCCATATCCGGCCACCAGCCCTTTCACTTCTAATAATGTCATGAGGCCACCTTTCCGAGATAGGCTTCGAGCACAGTTTGGTTATTTTGAATGGACTGCGGCGTTCCTTCTGCAATTACTGTACCATATGCCATCACAACAACCTGATTACAGGTGCTCATCACCATCTCCATATTGTGCTCAACGATGAGAAAGGTAATGCCTTGATCATTTAACTGTCGGACCCGATCAATGATTTTCTCAAGCAAGGCTGGATTGACCCCACCTGCCGGTTCGTCGAGCAAAATAAGTTTGGGATCTGCCATCAACAACGATGCGAAATCAAGTAGTTTTTTTTGCCCGTAGGAAAGATTACGGGTGACTTCATGGGCGAGGTGCGCAATGCCTACAAAGGCCAGAAGTTCCAATGCCCGCTCACGTTCCGCCTTCGAAATGTCTGGCCTGAACAGCCCTCGCATACCGCCAACGGGCGAGAGTACCGCCATATTCTCTAGAACGGTCATATCCTCAAGGTTCAGGCTGATCTGAAATGTACGGTTCATACCCCGGTGGGTAATCTGGTGTGGCGGACGTCTTTGAATGTGGTGGCCGTCGAAAACGATCCGGCCCTTATCGGGTTTGAGAATGCCGCTAATCAAATTTAGGACGGTGGTTTTGCCTGCGCCATTTGGCCCAATCAGCGCTGTAATGGAACCTTGCTCGACATTAAACGTGCACCCATTGACGGCTTGAAGTCCACCAAATGCCTTCCTCAGTCCATGTACTTCTAAAAGCGCCATAAAAACTCCGTTATTTTGGTGTTGAATGGCGCTCACCTTACACCTTTCCAATGACTTCTAATGGGAGAGGTTTCGGTGAGTGCCATAAAGAGGATTTGTTACTTATTGGCTGCAATTTACCATTCTGGTTTCGGATAGAGTAAATCTACGGTGCCGGGGAATTCACCCAGCGGATAGACAAACTCAAGCTCACCATTTTGCCATTGTGTCATCAGAAATACTCTGTTGATGGGTAGGCCACGCTCATCCCAATAGAATGTGCCCAAAATAGTACGAACGGGTTCTTCTTCGGTACGAGCGGCAAACCAATCACGAATTGCGGTATTATCAGTCGAACCTACCGCTTCGACGGCCTGAGTCATGCCCATGCAAAGTGAAAACGGTATCGCAACATCTTCGTCAGGCAGAGCACCGTCGTAGGCTTCACCATAGGCATCAATGAAGTCCTGATTCGTGAACGGCTCACCCAGGAAAACGCCTTCAAAATTCGCTTCCAGATGCCATGAAGAGTGAATAAGAACGCCTTCTGCTGCGTCGCCAACACCTTCCAGATATTCACTCTGGGTGCCTTGACTCAGGTAGACGTATTTGGGCTGGTAATCGACGGTCTGCATGGCTCGTGTTAATTGAATGGCTTCTTCTGGAGATGCCGTTAAACCAATGATAAATTCAGCTTCGCTGCGCTTGATTGAATTTGCCAGAACCAGCCAATCCGAAAAGCCTTCGCCGGGCCACCGCTCGGTAAAGACTACTTCAATACCTGCGTCCGCGAGTGAACCGGGAGCCAAGTCAAGAATGGCCTCGCCAGTGCCCGGATCAAGCACTTCATTGCCCAGCAAGCCGTCAGCTATGGCGTTTGCGAAGAAGTCATCGGCATGAACAACAGCCGCCGTCGCAGGGAAGTCATCACTATCTTGTCCAACAAGGTCAACAAGCATTTGAACTGGTGTATCGCCTACGAACTCACCAGCATTCTGTTGGAAGTAAAACAGGTATTCATAGCCCTGTTCGTAAATTCGCAGCGCACCACCTGCCGGGATCGGCAGCACCATTTCATTCTGCTCGGCAATAGCGCTGGTGGGGAAGGTCAGACGACTGGAGAAGGTTCCAAAGAGAAGATCGACATTGTCCTGATTGATAAGGCGTTCGTGTTGGGCGAGGGCCTGTTCTACGTCAGAGCGGTTGTCGCTGACGATAAGCTCGACAGGTCGTCCCAACAGTTTCTGTTCACTGGCGTTAATCAGATCAACACACAATTGGTAACCTTCGGCATGTTTCTCACCAGCAATTGAGAACGCTCCTGTCAACGGTAGTGATGCGCCAATCACAATTGGCTCCGAATCTTGAGCCACAGTGGTTGTTGGCGCGAGCATTGCAAGTGTCATAAGAAAAGCAAGGCTGATCAGGAAAACACGGAGGATGATTTTCATATTTTGTCTCTCCTAAATTAAACAAAGCGATATTGTTGGTAGGTTAAGTGATATAAGGGCCTCCTCAATTTGTTTACTTGTGAAGCAACTTTCAAATGACCTTGAAAGTCATCATCCATCGAATAAGTTTGCTCAATTTCCAATTTTCCACAAATGCCGGGTAGCGTGGCACACACATTTGCAGGCATTGGTAATTGGCCCACTTATTCCGCTACAGGGTTTTGCATTTAATAAATCAAGACAATTGGAAAACGCTTTCCATGCTGTAGAATTAATCCTATCATCACTTCCAATCCAAGTCAACAAATTCCCTCCAATTAGCTTTTGAGAAATAACTTCGCCTGAACACCGATACAATTTTGTAATGCAATAAGATTGGAAAGGCTTTACCAATCACATCGCTGCCTACCCCATAGCCCATTCTTTCCGACAAAAAAGTACCCTCAACCTTGCGTTTAGTTGAGACATGGTAGTGGTGACATCTTGACTGATCTTGCTGCCGGGGCAAACTTGCCCGGAGCACTTTCATCCTGAAGTCAAAGCACTCAATTATGAAGGCAGGGAAGAAACGTTCCGCTGCTGGCGGCGGGGAGTATGTCACCCGAACTTCGTATGAGGACACTGGCGAGTGTCCTTATCCTATATTAAGACTTGTTTTTACCACTGCTCTGGTAACGGGATAGTCACCTTAACCTGTGACAACCAACAATAAAAAAACCTCCGATTGCCACTTTTCTAACCCGTTATGCTTGGGTATGTTTAAGATCATGACCATTGGTGCTGGCTGATGCTATCTCTGTGTATCACAATTTGTAACCTACAACATTATCGCTCTTAAATAGCCAGTATCCATCAGTCCCCATGACTATTGTTCGAGTTTACTGGAGAAACTCATTATGCCAATCGCTACACTACAACTCAATGGCTCGTCTTTTGAGTTACCACTAATTGTCGGTTCCGAGGAGGAAGTCGGTATCGACATCACCAAACTGCGGGCAATGACAGGCGCAATTGTCTATGATCCCGGTTATGGCAATACTGGCTCGTGTGAAAGTTCGATTACCTTTATCAACGGCGAAGAGGGTATCCTGCGCTATCGCGGCTATCCGATTGAACAGCTTGCTCAGCAATCTGATTTTGTCGAAGTTTGCTATCTGATTATCTACGGCAAGCTGCCAACTAAGGAAGAATACGAGGCATTTCGAACCAAACTCACGCGCCATACGATGATTCACGAGGATATGAAGAAATTCTTTGAAGGCTATCCCCGTAGCGGTCATCCGATGGCGGTGATGTCTTCAATGGCGACTTCGCTCTCGGCTTTCTATCCCGAGGTGGATGATCCGGAAGAAATTGATCTCAATATCATCCGTTTACTGGCGAAGTTCAAGACAATTGCGGCTTTTTCCTACAAGAAATCTATCGGGCAGCCCTACATCTATCCCCGCAATGACCTCAGCTACACTGCCGATTTCCTGCATATGATGTTCGCCGTGCCTGCCGAACCCTATGAAATATCCGATGTTGTTGCGCGTGCGCTGGATCTGCTCCTCATTCTCCATGCTGACCATGAACAGAATTGCAGTACCTCCACCGTCCGTATGGTTGGCAGCAGCCAGGCAAATTTGTTTGCGTCAGTTGGAGCGGGTGTTTGTGCGCTGTGGGGGCCGTTGCATGGTGGCGCGAATCAGGCTGTGATTGAGATGCTGGAGATGATTCACGCCGATGGTGACAATTTCCAGAAGTACATCGACATGGCTAAAGATAAGGATTCAGGCTTCCGGTTGATGGGCTTTGGTCATCGGGTATACAAGAATTTTGACCCGCGTGCCTCTATTTTGAAGAAGTCCGCCGCCGAGGTGCTGGAGGCAATGGGTCAACAAGACCCGCTCCTGCACCTCGCCCGTCGTCTGGAAGAAATCGCGCTGCATGACGAATTCTTTGTGTCACGCAAACTCTATCCCAATGTAGACTTCTACAGTGGTATTTTGTACCGTGCGATGGGCATTCCGGTGGATATGTTTACGGTGATGTTTGCACTGGGTAGGCTGCCGGGTTGGATTGCCCAGTGGAAAGAAATGCGTTCAGACCCCAGCACCCGTATTAACCGTCCGCGCCAGATTTATACAGGCGCGACTGAACGCGATTACGTGCCGATGGAGAGGCGATAACACCGCTTACTCTGACGTTCATTTTAACGAGTTGATGGTCGAGCTTGTCAAGAAAATCCAAATCAGGCGAGTAGGCGAGTTGGAACAAAAGCCGACAGCCCGCCGCTTCAATGACCTGGCGCGTCTGGTCGTGGTAGTCGCGTTGCGTGTGCAGCGTGCCATAACTTTCACATGCTTTGCCGTGGTATTTTTGTGCGCCTTTGTAATCGCGTCCATTTTTCACCATGTTCTGGCTACCGCATTGGGGACACTTATGCGTTAGAATGGTTTGTATCATGAAGAGGTCGCCTTGTTGAATGTTGTCGTTTAACTTAGCTTGCCTCTTCATGTCTCATCAGTCAATATGTCACCACTACCTTATCTCTCTATCAGCGTCTTTGTGGCAACCAGTGTCACTATTGGCATTGTTGCGATTGCCGAAATCTAGCGCTTTGCGTGGGTTCTCCTGAGCATAGGGCTGCTGGTACGCGAGGTCTCGATTGCGCGGGGGACCATTCACGAGAAGATTGAGTTTATGGTACGGCGAAGCGAACAACAAGTGCAGCAACGCCTCAAACAATAGTCAGCCGTCACGCCCGACTAATCAAATATTACGCAGTAACTAAAACGCCGCGAAACTATAATGACGTTTCACACCAGGGCCATTCCACTTAAAGCGCACATAGACCACTTTCCCTCCAACGAAA
Source organism: Chloroflexota bacterium (assembly GCA_022616515.1). Lineage (GTDB taxonomy): Bacteria > Chloroflexota > Anaerolineae > Aggregatilineales > J027 > JAKEEQ01. The sequence continues at coordinate 15,209 of JAKEEQ010000407.1, forward strand.
CAGCCCGTTTCACCCAGCGCAGTGAAAACCTGCCCTGCGCGGTTTGTGGAGGGAAAGGCAGACAAGCGTCGCGTCATTTTCTTATAGATATTAGGCTTGTATGGCAGCGTTAAGCTGGCGAACTTTTTCCACAACACCCGGCAACGTTTTCACGACAAAGTCTATTTCCTCATGGGTCGTGTGTCGACCTACTGTGAGACGTAAACTTCCCAATGCCCAATCGCGATCATTGCCGAGCGCAAGAATCACATCCGATGGTTCAGGGTTGCCGGTATGGCAGGCACTGCCCGATGATGCCGCAATACCTTTCCTATCCAGATGCATCAGTAAGTTGTTGCCATCCGCATTTTTGAAAACAAAGCTGGCATGCGAGGGCAAACGATGGTCATGGCTGCCGGTCAGTTGTACATCAGAGACTGCTGTTAAAATCCCGTCAATGAGCCGATCACGCAACGACGTAAAATGATCCACATGTTGCTCACGTTCGGCCTCCGCCAGTTCGAGCGCTTTAGCGAAGCCGACAATCAATGGGACGTTATGTGTGCCGGGCCGTAAACCGAATTCATGGCTGCCACCCGTATGCGATGGCAGCAGATTGGTTCCCTCACGCACATAGAGGACACCAACGCCCTTTGGCCCGTAGAATTTGTGGGCCGACAATGAAAGCATATCGACGCCGAGGTCCTGTACATCCAATGGAAGTTGGCCGGCTGCTTGCACCGCATCAGTATGGAACAGTGTGCCGTTTTCATGCGCTACTGCTGCCAATTCTGAGATGGGGAGCACCGTGCCGATTTCATTGTTGGCTGTCATCAGCGATACCACTGTGGTGTCCGGTTGCAGGTGTTGGCGTAGGGTTTCGGGGCTGATCGAGCCATCGGCCTGAACGGGAAGCAGCGTTGTCTTCACGTTAAACACTGCGTTGAGTTGCTGCACCGTCTGGCCCACCGCCGGATGTTCCAGCGGACTGCTGATGACATGCAGATGTTTCCCGCCTTGCAATGCTGCATAGACCGGACCACGAATCGCGATATTGTCACTTTCCGTACCACAGCCAGTGAAAATCACTTCTCCGGGTTTACAATTGAGAATCTGCGCTACTGTTTCACGGGCGGTTTCGATGGCATCTTCGGTGTCGCGCCCAAAAGAGTGGGTGGATGATGGATTCCCATAAATCTGGTGATAGTAGGGTGTCATGGCCTCAACGACCCGCTCATCAACAGGCGTTGTAGCACTATGGTCAAGATAAATTCGGTGCTCGCTCATACTTGAAGTCTCCTCTTCTTTCTATTTGATTTATGCTTATTTGATGAATACATGCTCGCTTGCTCTATTTTTATCTTCTGAAGTCTCCCTTTTTCTTACAGAGCGAGTGATGGTTTCTGGCAACAGTAGAGCAGTAACGCTGCCTGAAATAAATGTCAGTACCGCAATGGTAAGCACTGCGGTTTGAATGCTAAATAGATCGGCCAGAATGCCAGCCACAACAGCCCCAACCGCATAGCCGCTGTCTCGCCACAGTCGATATACCCCCAAAGCAGATGCACGCCATGTTGGATGGGCAAGGTCACTCATGGCGGCCAGAAATGTCGGGTAGACCATCGCCGTCCCCAGGCCCATTGTTGCTGCGGCCAGAATCCAGAACCATTGACTGGATGTTAGTGCCAATAGAACAATGCCGGATGCGGTAACCCACAATCCTCCTGTGATAAGCGGCTTACGTCCGATATGATCGCTCAGCGGACCAGTAACAAGTTGCCCAATACCCCAGACTCCAAGGTACGTGCTGCCAATCGCGGCTGCCTGTTCAATCGAAATCCCTGAACTTACTGCCAGTAACGGCAATAAACCCCATATGACCACATCATTGAGATTGTTCACCAACCCACCTTGCGAGAGACTGAAGAAGCGCTTATCCTGCCAGCTCACCCGGCGAAAAACCGTCCAGAAACTCAGGGTTGGCTCGGCAGCTTGCGCGTGCAACTGGGCTTCCCGCTGGGCGTGTCCACGTGTTTCACGAACAAAAAGCACTGACAAAATGAGTCCGGACAGTGCAAAAGCTATACCAAAGTAAAAGGGATAAGGACGCAGTGCCGTTTCCGCTGCAACCCAGCCCACTGTGATGGTCGAAAGGGCCATTGCGACATAGCCCGAAAATTCATTAAGGCCGGTAGCACGTCCACGACCAACCGGCCCAACCAGATCGATCTTCATGATGATCGCCGTTGACCAGCATAACCCTTGATTGATACCCAATAAGGCGTTGGCAAAAACAACCCATTCCCATGTCGGGGCAAAAATCACGATAAGCGGCACAGGTATTCCCATCAACCATCCGGCGATCAACAGCGGTTTGCGCCCTATACGGTCAGCGTTGCTGCCTGCAAAGAGGTTTGCCAGCGCTTTAATAACGCCAAAGCTGATGATAAACGACAGCGTGACACTAACTGACGCTAAGCCGAATTCCTCCGAGGCGATGAGTGGAACAACCGTCCGTTCCAATCCAACCATTGCGCCCACAAAGGCATTAATCAACAGAAGCAGAGTAAACTGCTGCCAGTTTGCCCTTAACCCTAATTGGACCGGCGTTGTGGTGTTCATGCGGGTGTACCGATCTGTCCTTCAACATTCGCCTGGCGAATGGTTGTAAATTCGGCTGGCGCAGGTACTTGATTCTGCTGCACAAATATAATGAAATCGGCTTTGTCTTTGTGTTGTAGGGCAGCATTAAAACGTTTCTCAAAGCCAATAGTCGAGCTAGGCTTGCCACTCATCGCTCGCCCACAGGCAGACCCTGCAAAATGACTCGGATAAATCTCGACGGTGTTATCAAGGTTGAGAAGTTTATTGAACAGGCTGTCATACAATAAACCCGCATAACGTGATGCATCTCCGTGCAGGTCTGGTCGCCCGACATCACCGACGAAGAGGGTATCTCCGGTGAAAACCAGCCACGGCGCTTCTGACCTTACCCGGTCACCCACTACGAGACATACACTATCCGGCGAATGTCCCGGTGTATGCATCACCTGTACATAATCGTTACCTAATTCAATCACATCTCCATCGTGCAATGGCGTGAATGAGAAATTGACGTTTGCTGACTCATGCAGATAAATAGGAGCATCAGTCTCTGCGGCAAGTTGAACCGCCCCGGAGAGATGATCTACTTGAACATGCGTTTCAAATATAGCAACGATAGGCGAACCCGCCTGTTCAGCTATTGCCAGATAGTCACTGATGTGTTCGGCATGGGGATCGACAACTGCCAGTTTTCCC
>JAKEEQ010000408.1 GCA_022616515.1 Chloroflexota bacterium
ATTTGCTCAACATCAATACGGATGTCAATGTCGGTTGCCCACGTTGCCCACTGCTCAACCGAGTTCCACCACCCGCTCGGTGCTGAAAACCCGGTGATGGTGTGTTCATCCCATGTGTTGCGCCAGTCATAGCTCATCAACGCCTCAAGGCTGTCGAATTTGTCATCGTAATAGCGCAAGGTAGAGATTTTGCACCGTGCCAGAATAAAAAACACCGCCTGCTGGCGGGTTTTCTGTGCGAGAAAGTCTTTGTTTTCTGAGAGTTCAAGCCACAGCGCCATGAACCCATGCTGGATGCAATCGGGCAGATAGTTAGTGCGGTGGATGCCCTTGCCTTTCATGACGTTGGTGACGTAATGCGCCAGATCGTCGTAAAGCTGCTGGAAAGTCAGCGCACCTGCCCATGAAGTCGGATAGGTCGCAACACGCGGAAAAGGACGGATTTGACTGCGAATGTTGGTACGAATATCGGACGTGTTCATGAGGTTCCTCCTCACACAACTGGTTCCGCCAGTTCGGTTGAGCACAACGCTCAACGAACCGGGGACAGCGCAGAGGAGGGCACCAGTCAAACGAAAAAGCCGACCTAATCGGTCAGCTTCTTATGGAGAATATTCTTTTAGGGAGGCTTTTTAAGCGGTGGTTCGGCAGTCCCTTCCGCAGGATGGTACTGGCGTACCGCCGCTGGTGTTTGACTGGGAGGAATCCCGCGCTGTACTATCGCCGCGACGACGTTGTGCGCGAGGGATAAATGTTAATCATTTGAGGGTGATATGATTTCGTAGATAGATTTCCAACTTGGATGTGCCCATGAAATTACGCGAACAGTTTCTCTTATGATTTTTTGAAATAATCCCTGTTCAATCTCTTCAAAGCCTTTTGCCCAGGTAGAGACCATTTCTACAAATCTATCTGGATCACGTATGCCTAGTGTAGCAAATGCTCCTGACGCACCTGTAAACTGTCTGGAAAAAGCTAGTACATTCGCCAATATATTAAACGCTTCAAGCTTTCGCCCTAAATCCTCTATATTGGATGCAATGCTGAAGGCATACTCATAATTGTCTTTATTGGCAATGATTGCAACGAGGTCTACAAGAGTCAAACCTCTAGTTATGGAATCTTCAATACTAAGGGCTGTTTGATAAGCCTCGTCAATTCTATTGCATTTGGCTTGAACGCCTGCGAGAGCACGCTTAGAATCCCCTGTCTTTCTAGCATCCTCTATTAGTAACGCTGTACTTTTTGCTTGTTCATAATCATCTATTTGAGTGAATGCGAATGCCAAATCGCTTAATGCTGCTGTTTTGAACAAATCATGTTCAATTTCCAGTGCGATCTTGCGTGCCTCACCTAATATATTTGCTGCCCGTGCGTTACCGAGCTTAAAAAGATCAATTCCAAGATATTGCAGAGATCTGACCTTCTTTTCTTTATCATCAATTTTTGTAATAGTGAGTTCTGTTTCCTCAAAAATGCCGTTCGCTCGAAGAAGATCGTTTGAGAATAATTCGGTCGCAAGTGTACGCAGTGCTGAAGCCTTCCAAAATAGGCTGGGAATATCCACAGCCAGGGCATGGGCTTGTTCATAATTTTCAGATTGAGCCAAAGCTACCGAGATTGAGCGCAAAGAAAATGATTTAAACCAATCACTACTGATCTCAGGGATAATTTTGTAAGCATATTCGTACTTTCCACGTTTAGCCAACACACTCACTAGATTTCCCAATATTTCATTTTTCACAGATTCTGATATCGTGAGCATTCCAACACATTGTGCCTGCTCATATTCTCCTATGTGTGCCAAGGCGTATGATAGTTCTCGCAGCGCAAGAGTGCCGGGATCAAGAGGGATAATATATCTATTAGTCGCATGGGCTTTTTGTAGAATTTCTACAGCTTGTATATTTCCCTTCAATGATAAGGATAGTGCAAGATCGCTGAGAATCTCAGCTTTGTCCTTATCATCTTGTATCAATAGAGCTTCTGCGTATGTCTGTTTAAAAATATCGGAGGCTTTTGTCTCATCAACGTCATTAATTTTCCATGCTAAAGTGCTTAATGCTTTTGCTTTTTGCTTAACTATCTCTATGTTTCTGGCAACATCATAGGCTTTTTCATATGATCCATCTCGACTAAGAGGCCATTCGGAAACAACCGGAAGTATCGGTCTTGATCGTCGGCGCGGGTGTGAACGGCATCGGTACGTTCCGAGATTTGGCGCTGCAAGGCGTTGATGTGCTGCTCGTCGACAAGGGCGATTTTTGCTCCGGGGCCAGCGCAGCCTCGTCCCACATGCTGCACGGCGGGCTGCGCTACCTCGAAAATGCCGAGTTCCGCCTGGTGCGGGAAGCCCTGCACGAACGCAACCGCCTGCTCATCAACGCGCCGCATTACGCCAGGCCGCTGCCCACCACCATCCCGATCTTTAGCTGGTTGTCGGGCTTTCTCAACGCGCCGTTGAAGTTTTTGAACTTGCGCGATAAACCGAGCGAACGGGGTGCGGTCATCATCAAACTGGGCCTGATGATGTACGACTGGTTCACCCGTGACAGCCGCGTGATGCCGACCCATCGACTGATTGGACGCAAAGAGTCGCTCGATTTGCGCCCGCTGCTCAACCCGGATATTGTCTGTAGCGCGCAGTATTACGATGCCTGGATGCCATATCCCGAACGTATCTGCATGGAACTGGTCATGGATACTGAAACCCTGTCGCCCAATGCCAGGGCGATCAATTACGTGCGGCTGGACGGGGCAAACGGCGATGTTGTCACCCTGCGCGACGAACTTTCCGGGGAACATTTTACGATTAAGCCGCGCCTGGTGATTAACGCGGCTGGCCCCTGGATCGACTTTGCCAACCGGGCAATTGGGAAGCCGACGAAGTTCATTGGCGGTACGAAAGGGTCGCACATCCTGGTTGACCACCCTGAACTGCACCAGGCGACACTCGGCCACGAAATGTTCTTTGAGAACCAAGACAGCCGAATCACCCTTTTTTTCCCGCTGCTCGATAAAGTGCTGATCGGCACGACCGACATCCATATTGATGATCCTGAGCAGGCTGAATGCACCGAGGAAGAGATCGACTATATGCTTGATCTGGTAAACCACGTTTTTCCGAAGATCAAGTTGGATCGTTCACATATCGTCTTTAAATTCTCCGGTGTGCGCCCGCTGCCGAGCATGGAAACCACTACCACCGGCCAGATCAGCCGCGATCACAGCATCCAGGCGGTCGAGCCGGACGCGGCGGTGACATTCCCGGTACTGGCGCTGGTGGGCGGCAAATGGACGACCTTCCGCGCCTTCGCTGAGCAGGTGACGGACAAAGTGCTAGATCGGCTGAAAATGTCGCGCAAAGCCGACACAAAAGCGATGCCAATCGGGGGCGGTAAAGATTACCCGCTCGCGGAGGCCGAGCAGCGTGCCTGGGTTGCCGCCCTGGCAGCAGAAACTGGCCTGGCGGCGGAACACGTCCATGTCCTGTTTGAACGCTACGGGACGTATGCACGGCAGGTGGCCGGGTTCATGGCGGATGGCGAGGACGCGATGTTGCAAAATCACCACGCCTACAGCCGCCGCGAGATCGAGTTTTTGGCTCTACAGGAAAAAGTCGTCCACCTGGATGACCTGATTCTGCGCCGGACGCTGATGGGGATGCTGGGGCAGGTGACGGGCGCGCTGCTGGTCGAACTGGCGGACATCATCGCGCCACTGCTGGGATGGTCGGAGAGTAAAAGGCGTGTCGAGGTTGAGCGCGCGGCACAACTGTTGCGGGACAAACATGGTGTCGCGCCTGAAAAGTTGCGCCTTCCTGCCTTGCCAAGAGTCTCGTAACCGTTCGAGGCGACGATTTATGCAAATGGCACGAATCTTAGCCAATCGCTTGACACCTATCCGATTTAATCCTATTCTATAGTTAAGCCCTTAACTACCGGCCCTGCCAGCAATACCTTCTTTTTTTCAACCGGAAGTTAACCGCTTAACTAAAGTTATTGATTGAAATTTGGTTTCTTATGCCTACCCTTCAAGATGTAGCCAAACGAGCGGGCGTCTCTACCGCCACCGTTTCCAAAGTCCTCTCGAATACACCCTATTTTACGGATGAAACCCGCGAGAATGTGTTGCATGCTGTGGATGCATTGGGCTACATCCCGAACCTCGCAGCCCGCGCCCTTTCATCGGGCAAAACCCACATCATCGCGGTCGTTTTTCCCTATGTGTACGACGCCATCTTCGCCGATCCACACGTCCTACGTATCCTGGAAGGCATTGAGTCGGAATGCCGCGAACATGGCTATAACATTCTCCTTAGTACACCGCGCCTATCGCCAGATGGGGTCGATGAGCATTTTCGGCAACTCATACTGAGCGGCTATATTGATGGCGTGATCGCCCTGGATAATGTGCCGGTTGCATCGGTGACGGAAATTGTGCGCCGGAAGCACATCCCCGCCGTCGATATTGGCTATCGCAAGTCCGGGCCATATGTGTGCAGCGACGACCACCTCGGCAGCCTGCTGATGATGCAGCATGTGACCGGGCTAGGGCATAGCGCAATCGGCGTGGTCGGTGCGCCGGAAGCCCTGCACCTCGCCAACCAGGATCGTATCGCCGGGCTGCGCGAGGGCGCAGATGCGGCAGGTCTGGACTTTGGCACGATGCCGCGTATTGACGGTGATTTTTCGACCGGCAGCGGCGCGAAATGCGCCCAACTCCTGCTCGAACAACACCCCGAATTGACCGCCTTAATTTGCTTGAATGACCGGATGGCGATGGGAGCGATCCAGCAAGCGCGCCAGCTTGAACGCAGCGTCCCAGCGGATTTGACCGTGGTGGGTTACGACGACATCCCGATGGCGGCTGCATTTGACCCGCCGTTGACCACCATTGACCAGCAAGCGCCCGAATTGGGGCGCATTGCCAGCCGCATGTTGTTCAACCTACTCGATGAACATTCCCCGGAGTCAGTGGTATTGCCCACTCGACTTGTTGTGCGCCGGTCATCGGCACCGCCCAAATTGAGTGCTTAGTGCTAGAGGAGGTAAAACGTATTTGACAACTGCGATCCGAATGAGTGTACGGCAATCTCGACTATGGAATGAATGTTCATTGCAGGAGAAAAAACAACATGAAACTTCGTAATGTGGTTATTGGTTTGGTGCTGGCTGCGCTGGTTTTCGGGACAGTGGCGGCGCAGGATGAAACCGCGCTCCGCTGGCGTACTCGTCCAGACAACCAGGCGGAAATCGACGTATATCAGACTGTCAGCGATGGCGTCGATGAAGCATGGGAAGGCGTTACGCTCCAGTACGAACCGGGCGGTACGGAAACTGCCGGCTACCAGGCGACGCTGCTCACCGAAGTGGCGGCTGGTACGGCCCCGGATGTGTTCTGGATTCCGGGTACGGATGTGGCGACCTTCGCCCTGGCCGGGGCGATCCTCAACCTGAACGAGTTGGCGACAGCGGCAGACTTTGATGTGAGCGTTTTCTATCCGCAG
>JAKEEQ010000409.1 GCA_022616515.1 Chloroflexota bacterium
CCCATCGAGACTGCCTGTCCGCACCATTTGATGCAAATTGCCGTCAACCTCAATCGCCAGTGTACCCGCCCCGTAGCGAACGCCAAATCGATTTCCGACCATCGCTATCGACAGCGCATCACTGGCCGCACCGCTGCTGGACAGGCCATATGTGCCGCTCCACTGACCTTCACGTTGAACAAGCGGGCTGCTGGCCGGAATTTCGATCAACTGCGAGGCAGCAGGCAGTTCCACCGGGGCATCAGCGGCAATCGCCGGGGTATCAATAAACAGGGTAAACCGGTCGCTCCACTTGCTCCACACATCATTAACTCTGGAACGCACCCGCCAGAAATAGCGACCCGGGTCCAGCGGCTGGCTCAACGCCATCGAGGTTGGTCCGCCGCTGTTCTCGCGAAGATCGACCGTACGTTGTGAGGGTGACTTATCATCAAACACGAAAAGACGATAATTGGTCGCACCCGCTACCGACGTCCACGAGAAAACCGGCGATGGGTCACTGGTGTGGCTCTGGTGAGCCGGACTGAGCGGCACTGGACGGGGTGGGCGACACTTCAGCGTGCCAAAGTTGATGCTTTGCTCGTCCCACAGCGTTTCGCTGATGGTCAGGTTGTCAAATTGTTCCGGGCCGGGTATCTCAATCTTATTATAGGGACCCACCGCAGACGCTGGCAGATTTTCACCCTCGGTAGCAGTGATTATATACGGCGCATTCCCGGCTTGAATATCAATCACCAGATCAGAATTGCCATCGACTTCGGGATCGTTGCAGCTTGCGGAGGCATACAATTCAATGTCCAGATTGGCAGGCCCCGTCTGGTAAATCCATGTATCGAACAGGGCATCCAACTGCTGTCCGCTGATGGTCTCTGCCAGCGCGATAAAGTTCTCAGTAGTGGCATTGCCGTACTGGTAGGTGTCAGCATAGATTTGCAGAAGATTGAAAAAGGCCGTATCGCCAATTTTCTTGCGCAGAGCGTGGAGTGTCAATGAACCACGACCATACACTGCCGAATTAAACAGTTGCGAGGGGCCGGGGTCGGCGACGGGCGGATAGGTACGGGTATAGTAAAAATATTGGTCCAGCGTGATAAGCCGCTCACCGGCTATCTCGCCCGCATTCTGATATTCCCACAACACCTCGGCATAACTGGCAAAGCCTTCATTAAGCCAGATGTCCTTCCAGCGGGCCGGGGAAACGCTGTCACCGAACCACTGGTGGGCCAGTTCATGGGCCACGACAAGATCGTTGCGAGTCCATGAGACAATATTGGTTCCGAAGAGCGATAGTGACTGGTTTTCCAGCGCATAACCCAGCGGGTCATTGACCAGCGCCACGCCATACGCATCAAACGGATAAGGCCCAAAAGCTTGATTGAAATAGGCAATCATGTCGGCGGTAGACGCAAAAATGGGTTCATAATTCGGTTGCAGGGCGGGCGGGAAATAGTTACGGATCAACAGACCATCTGGCCCTGTTTCTTCGGTGCGCACAAAGTCTTCGATATAAACGGTGGCAAGATAGCTCGCCATCGGGTCATAGGATTCCCATGTATAAGTGGTGGTGTTATCGCCATTGGCTTTCGCACTGGTCAGGACGCCGTTTGCTGCCGCTTTATAAGGATCATCAACCGTGATGACGGTGGTATATGTCGCCTTATCCAGCGGGTGGTTATTAACCGGATACCATGTCATGGCACCCAATGGCTCGCTGGCGACAAAGATTCCGGTGAAGGATTCCTGCCAGCCGCGACCGTATGAACTGGTAATGAGTTCCTGTGGAACACCGTTGTAATCAATCTCGACAACAAAGTAATCGAGATTATCGATAGGCGATGCGGGGGTAACAGTCAATTCATTTCCACTCCGGGAAAAGCTTGCGGCATGGCCGTTGACCAGAATGCTGGAGATCGTTAGTCCACGAAAATCCAGATTAAACGCGCTCAAATCCTGTGTCGCCTGCGCCACAATACTTGTGTTGGCGACAATGGAGTTGGCGGGGACGTTGACATCCAGTTCGATACGATAATGCAGGACGTCATAACCGCCATTGCCCGCTCCGGGGAAATAGGCGTCTCCGATGGTGTCACTGCCGGGTGCGGGAACCCCCTGCACCACACTCCCACCTAATGCAATGAGCAGGGCAAGCGCAATGACACCCACAATAAGTTTCTTCATCCAAAAATCTCCTTTTCTGACAAATAAATGATAACACTCACTATTTAACATTCCTAAAAATGGTAGTGGTAAAACTTTGACTGATACGGTGGTTTAGCTGGCGGACGCCAGCTAAGGCGTCCCTACGGGATTCATGGCTAATTGTAGGGACAGCATCCATGCTGTCCGACGTTCTCTCATCAGTCAAAACGTCACCACTACTCTAAAAATTACACAACGACTCCAGCTCAGGGGCCCACGCCGGAACGGTATCGACAAACGAAATTTCCTCTTCGCGCAGTGCTTCCACCTGTTCAAGCACTTCATCGGGAGACAGAATCTCATCCTGAGCATGGAACACCCAGTCAATCTGCTCCGTATACTCGCGCAGCCCGGACGAACTGATTAACCCGCCGTCAATAAACCACAAATTGAAATTGATCGACAGCGGAACCTCCGGGAAAAAATACTCATCGTGGGTGGCGAAGTGTTCCCCGTCCACAAAGTAGTTGATCTCGTCGTCCCCCACCTGAATGACCAGCACATGCCATCCAGCAAAGTCATCCTGCTCAATGCCGCTTTCGTTATCGGCGAACCAGGGTTCCAGCCGGTAGGTCTCCCAACTCGTGGCGAAGAAGGTGTTGTCATCAAACCCCCAGCCGCCATTGGGCAGATATTCATAGTCCATTTCGCTGTAATCCGGTTTTTCTTCCAGTTCCGGCGTGCTGATGAGATAAAAGGTCTGCACGATGTTGTCGCCATCGCGGCCTGTCACCGGCTCGTTGGTGAAAAACACACGGCTGGCATAGGTCCCTTCATAGTATTTGCGCTGGTGGCAAACCTGCGTTTGATACACCTCATCCCCATCCACCGATGAGGTAAACACTATCAATTGATTATCCTCATCATCCGGGTCTTCCACGAAAGTCACATTCTCGGCCCGCCATATCGCACCCTGCACACCGGGCCAGCCCTCGCCTTCCCGGATTTTCCAGCCGTTGTTAAGCAGAGTCTCGTCGTCTGAAGCAGTATACGAGAAGTCGTCGAATAAAATAGCAGGCGCGGAGTCCTCCTGTGCGGACGCTAAGGATACCATCAGTAGAACAATACTAATCGCGATAAAAAAGCCAATCTTGCGATTCATAATTGAGTCCCCCTATGAATCTGAGCAGTCAAACGTACCCAGATTGATACTTTCCAGATCAAAGCGTGTTTCGGTGACCGTGACATTCTCGAATACATCCCCGGCAATAAGAACCGTCTCTATGCCCGCTGTCGGATGCAGGATACGTTCATCGTTATCCGTCTGAATCACAAACGGTCCATTCCCCGCCGTGATAGTCACCTCAAGGTCCGTCGCTGCACCATCTTCGCGCGTGGTGCATGTCGCGCTGGCAATCAGCGTAAGGGCAAAATCGGGTAGTTCGGTCTGGTATAACCATTCATCGAAAAATTCGGTTAAATCTTCGCCGCTGATGTCTTCCGCCAGTGCGATAAAATCCTCAGTGGTTGCGTGTCCGTAGGCATAAGTGTCCACATAGGTTCGCAGCAGCTCAAAGAAGTCCTCATCCCCAATTTTCAACCGCAGTGCTGCCAGCGTAGCCGCGCCGCGATAGTAAACGGGAGCGCTGTACAGGTCGGCAGGGCCGGGATCACCAATTATTATATTTCCCGTGTTTTGCAATAATTGTTGGCGTTCGCTCAAAAGGGCCTGTGCTGCTTCTTCGCCCGCGTTGTGTTCTTCCCACAGTACCTCAGCATAGGTGGCAATACCTTCCTTCAGCCAGATGTCCTGCCAGCGGGCCAGCGATACACTGTTCCCAAACCACTGGTGAGCCAATTCATGTGCGACCAGTTGCAAGTCAGGACGATTATAGGCTCCCAGTGTGTGTGTCGTCAAAACCGTCAATGTTTGCGTCTCGCCGCCATCCCACCACGACACATCCGGTAGCACCACGCCGTACACATCGAAAGGATAGGGGCCGAGCACCTCGCTGAAGAAATCGATCATCTCGCCGGTCGGCGCAAACAATGGCGATAGAGTCTCCTGCTGGCCCGCCGGATAATAATTGCGGATAGGCACGCCCGCCGGGCTTTCTAAGTCCTCGCGTTCATACATAGCGATATTGACCGTCGCCAGATAACTCGCCATCGCTTGATTGGCCTGCCATGTGTAAGTCGATGTGCCATCCTCATTGCTGACCACGCTTTCCAGAATGCCATTCGCCGCCACCACGTACGGATCGTCAACCGTCACGATGAACGTGTAGGTTGCCTTGTCGGAGGGGTGGTCGTTATTGGGGAACCAGCGGCGGGCATCATTGGGTTCCGTATCAACATAAATGCCGCCATCATACGAACGCCAGGCCGTGTCGTCAGGAATAATGTCGTAATTCACTTTAACGGTGAAACTTGCACCGCTGGCAATAGGATCAGCAGGCGTGATGATTAACTCGTCTGATTCCTGTTCAAATTCGGCGGCCTGACCATCCACCGACACATTCAGCACATCCAAATCCTGCGCATCCAGATTGAAGACGCTCAAGTCTTGAGTCGTAGTGGCATCAATGGTAATGATCGCAGTGGCGAAATGGGTCTCCATATCAACATCAATGTCAAGCGTGTAATGCTGCACATCATAGCCGCCGTTGCCCTGCGTTGGGAAATAGGGATCGCCAGCACCCGCCTCGCCCGGCTGCGGATCGCCCTGCGCCACAACCATTGCTGCTCC
>JAKEEQ010000410.1 GCA_022616515.1 Chloroflexota bacterium
CATGGAGGCGTTGAAAGAGTCGTTGGCGTGCCTTGTGTAATTGTGCTGCTGCTTCATTGTCACTCATTTGCATGGCCAATGCATCGAGTTGCTCGAAGGTCACTCAAGACAAAAACAACCTGCCCGACCTGCTCAGCCGCGCCCGTGATATTGCCGCCGACTTTCTCACCGGGGTGGATGAACGCCCGGTGCAGGCAGCGCAGTCGCCACGCCAACCGTTGTCCCTGCCCGACGATGGCATTGGGACGGAAAATGCCTTGTCCCTGCTGGTGAAGCGTTACGGTGATGCCCATTCTGGAAGCGCGGGGCCGCGATATTGGGGCTTCGTGACGGGAGGCGCGACTCCGGCGGCGCTGGTAGGGGATTGGCTGGCGAGCACTTACGACCAGAATGGGACTCAGGGTTTTGAATCGGCTGCCCAGTTTATCGAGAGCGAGACCATCGCCATGCTGCGTGACCTGTTCGGCCTGCCCGCTGCATTTGCCGGGAATTTTGTCAGCGGCGCGACGATGAGCAATTTTGCCGGGCTGGCGATGGCCCGCCAGTGGCTTGCCCGCCACTATGGGATTGATATTGCCGCCGATGGATTTTATAGCTTGCGCCGCCTGCATATCATCAGCAGCACACCCCATTCGAGTGCCTATAAAGCGCTGGCGATGCTGGGGTTGGGGCGCAATAACGTCTCGCTGATTCCACAGCTACCAGGCCGGGAAGCGATGGATGTCGCGGCACTGGAAACGTATCTGGCGAAAATCGCACCGGCTCCGGCCATCCTGATTGCGAGCGCGGGCACGGTTAACACGGTCGATTTTGATGATCTGCGTTCTATCGCCAGTTTGAAGGAGCGTTTCAATTTCTGGCTGCATGTGGATGCGGCGTTTGGCGGGTTCGCGGCAGTCTCGCGCAAATATCGCTATCTGATGGAGGGCATTGAGGCCGCCGATTCGATCTGCATCGACGCCCACAAATGGCTCAACGTGCCCTATGATTCGGCCATGTTCTTCACCCGCCACCCCGACCTGCAATTGCAAGTTTTCCAGAGCGCGGCCTCCTATCTGGGCGCGATTGACGACAATCCCGATTTTGTACATCTGACGCCGCAGAATTCACGGCGGCTGCGTGCACTGCCCGCGTGGATGACGCTGATAGCCTACGGGCGGGATGGCTACCGTGACATCGTCGAGCGTAACTGTCTGGTGGCCGAGGCGTTGGGTGAACGGATACGTGAAACCAGCGGATTGCAATTGCTGGCCCCGGTGCGGATGAATGTGGTGTGCTTTACGCTGGAAGGGGCAGACGCAGCAACCGTGCACGAGTACCTGAATCGCGTCAATGCGGCAGGCAAAGTCCTGATGACGCCGACGGTTTATGACGGCCAGCCGGGCATTCGCGCCGCGATTTCCAACTGGCGCACAACGCTGGATGACCTCGACATCGCGTGGGAGTCGATGATGGCGGTGTTGAACGAGATGAGGGTGCGGCAGAATTAATTAATTAAGTTAATAAATTAATCCCGCTCGGATGCGATTATGCGATCATCTGAGCGGGAATTTGTTAATTTAGTAAATTAATTTCCCGTTTGCGTGTCGTGATTATGACCGATACGGGTATCATTACTCTCCGCGTGCAGCCAGTTTAGCAGCCATATCAATGTTATATGCGTCCCAATGTGGGGCAAAGAATAGACCATCGGTTGTATGTGGCCCGGTATACCACGACTTTCTCAGGGCAACGCCGCTGGGCATAAACAACGGGACAATCGGGTGTTCACCGTCGGGTCCAAAGAACGCTGTTTCAATCTCCAGATAAAGCTGTTGGCGAACTGCCGGATCCGTTTCACGGGCGGCTTGATCAATCAGCATATCGACATCACTACAGGGTCTCAAAAGATTACGGGCTGCATCACAAGCTAAACCGGCGTCATGTACAAAGTTGTGAGCATCGGGATAGTCAGCCCCCCACCCCAGCGTCCAGGCATGGGGACGATCCTCGCTTCCTGTTTCGCCATTAATAGCCTCTATCAACGCTGGGAATTCTAACTGTTGAACCGTAAACAAATCTGCTGAGCATCCCAGATATTCCTCAGCCGCTGCTGCCCAGAATGTCGCCCAGTCACCAGCCCCGTTGAAGGTTATGAAGCTGATGGCAGGTAAACCCTGGCAATCTGGATAACCAGCAGCGGCCAATTCAGCGGCGGCATAGTCTGGATCAAAACCAGCCCCGACCTCGTTGACCGGAGGTGCCCCAAAGATACCCGGTGGGGTAAAGTGAATCATGGGTACGCCAAGCCCATCCAACACCTCCGCTACAAAGGCATTGCGGTCAACAATTGCCGCGAACGCCCGGCGCACATGGATGTTGTCAAACGGTGCCTTGTCGTGGGCAAAGCCGAAGTAAAAAACGGTCGGGCCGTAGATTGGGATCAACTGATCTTGATAGGCAGGATCGTTCAAGACATTCTGGCGTTCAGCCAATGGTATACCCGAAACGTCTAGTTGATGATCCTGATACAGCACGAAAACGGTCGCCTCATCTTCGATTGTTGTCCAGACAATACGTTCAATGTTGTCCCCGTAGTCTAGATCGGGTGAATGGTTTTTGTTGCGCACCATGACCCGGCGCACACCATCTATGTCTTCTTCAAGGAAAAACGGGCCATTAGTTGCAATATTGCCCGGCTCTGTCCAGGCATCACCGAATTGCTCGATAGTTTCACGGTGTACAGCATAAAGCGTCCACAGACGACTCATACTCAGGAAAAACCCGGCTGCAAAGTTCAGTTCGATGACAAGTGTTGTATCGTCCAGAGCACTGACGTGGGTCGTGTTTCCGAAAACCAGATCGTTGGTTACATCTGGAAGCGGCGTATTGTAGACGATATTACAGCCTGCAATTATTGGGGCCACTACCGCCGAATAGCCGCTGCCTAAACGCGGATCACACCCACGCTGGATACCATACACAAAATCCTGTGCCACGACCAATCGGAGAGCGTCGGCAGTCCCACTGGCGGGATTGTAACGATACCACATCACATCGTCCCGCAAATGAAATGTCCAGGTAATGCCATCTTCACTGACCGTCCAGGACGTAGCGAGGGCTGGGACAATTTCCGTGGTGACTGGATCGGTATCTGTCAAACCGTGAAACAGATTCGAAACGACATTGATCGATCCACTATCCCCGGCGACCTGCGGGTCGAAGGTGATAATTTCACCACCAGCAACATTCAATGTCACGACCTCGTCCTCCTGGTAGGTGGCAACTACTGTAATGGTACCATTTTGCGCAGTGGCAAAACCACCCGGAATCAACATAACAACGATGGAGACTGGAATGAGCAGAGCCATACAGCTTTTTAAGATTTTATGAAACATCATATAACTCCTTTGTAATCACGATGGGTATATCCTGACGAAACCAATGAGTCGCGCCAGGAACCCTTTAATGCACGAATTTTTGAATCATTCACGTGTCATTTGCAGCGAATATAGTCCAAGGCGCAGGTCGCCTGTGACCTGAATCCGGTACATACCTTCTTGTTGAAAGACAACGGGTCCGATTTCTGTATCAATGCTTTCCAGAATGATACTCCCATCTGGATCGAGTATTGCGAGTTTGAGACCTCCATGCACGAATTGGATGCTGATCGTTTGGCCGGGCACGCCCTCGACTAACCAGGCATCAACTGTATATGGCTGACCAAAGCCACCTTGAATACTGTTATGCACCATCTGATCACTTTCTAAGGTGCCTTGATCAATGGCTGGGGCAGTTGGAATCGGGGTGACCGAGGGTAGTGGTGTGTAGGAGGGAATGGGTGTCCAGTCAAATGTTGGACTAGGCGAGACGATGCTATCCAAAGTAGCTGAAGTGACAATGCTTGTTGAAGGCGTTGGGAATGGGGTCCGGGTCGGTGGTGGTGTTCCATCATCGGCACATCGAGCTTCAATGTTGTAGCGTTCGCGCTCAAGGCACGAGAATTCACGGATATAGCGATTCTGCATAGCCCAGGCGATGCTTTCTTCAGGATTGATGTTAAGTTGCCAGACGATAATATTGCCACCGTCGCCAGCACCGACAAGGTGTTGACCATCCGGCAGAAATTTGATCCGGTTAATCTGTGTATCATTGTCTGAGATACGCAGGTGTTCCTGTCCTGTTGCCATATCCCACAGGATAATTTCGCGGTTGGCACTGGACGAGACCGCCCATTTACCATCGGGACTGATGTCCAACGAAAAGGCGAAGTCACTATGTCCTTCAAATAGGCGACGCATTTCACCCTGCTCCAAGTCCCATTGAATCAGTTCAAGATGTTCTGAAGCGGTCAGGGCATAGCGACCATCGGGACTCACACTGACGTGCCAGAGATTGCCTAGATTGCTCTCAAAGCGCTCAATTTCAGCCGTGTTATTAATATCCCAGACTCGCATGGTCGCGTCGCTGCTGATGCTAAAAACCAAACGCCCATCGCGACTGACGTCGCCCACATCAGCGCTCATCTGGTGACCAGTATATTCCCTGAGAGTCTCACCTGTGGCGACATCAAGTAAGGTCAATATAGGGTCAGCACCGGGTCGTGGTTGGCCCGAACCAACAAATATAAATCTACTGTCGGCAGTGTATTGCAGACTCCCGGGGGCCTCCGGTAAAGCGTAACTAGCAATTTCTTTGCCAGATGCCACATCCATAACCTTAAGCAGATCACCAGTCGCAAAGGCGACCTGTTGCCCGTCTGGACTGAAGTCAACGCGCCCAACGCCCAGATTAGTGTGTCCCAGGTCATCAACAAATTCACCTGCGCGCAGATCCCACAACTGTAATCGCCGGTGGTTATAAGAGGCGGCTATTAAACGCCCATCGGGGCTGACGTCAAAATTTCCAATACTGACATCCGAGGCGTCGATACGGTTCGTTTCCAAACCATTGCGTAAGTCCCATAAACGAACGGTCCCATCCTGTGAAGCGGTTAAGACCTGTTTACCATCGGAACTGAGTGCCATATCAATCAGGAAATCATTATGACCAACCATTCGAATAACATTTTCTCGTTTGTCGAGATCCCACACATACAGACTCTGCGAGAGCGTTGTCGAAATTGCCAATTTGCCATCGGGGCTGAAATCAACACCTGTTACAAAACTTCCCGTCTGAAAGTAACGGGCAATTTCTTCACCGGTTTCGATATCGATATGCATAATGATGGGGCGTCCCGTGCCGCGATCAAAGGTGAGTTCAACCTGATCATGAGCGCCCAACAACACTGTTTTATCGTCAGGACTCAACGCTACTGCATAAACAGGACCAGTGGTGTCGAAGCGCTTGACCCATTCACCTGTGGCTAAGTCTAACAGAACGCCCGCTCCGCGCTCGGTCCTAGAGCCTGTACCATCTCGCATACCAACCAGCGCGAAGCGACCATCACTGCTAACGTCAATATCCCAGGGGTTGAGACTGACGATCTCCTTGTAGAATTGATGGGCGATGGTGCCCGCTTCGAGATCCCAGGTGATGAAACTTTCGGTCGAAGCAGAGATCGCAGAACGTGAATCAGGAAGATAGGCGACGGCCCGAACATCTCGAACGTGGCCTTTCAGCACGTGAATCATCTGACCAGTTTCGACATCCCAGAGAATGACTGTGGTATCTGAGGACGCGGTCAGAACCGTCTTTCCATCTGGACTATAGGCGACATCCCAGATGGCATCGGTATGCCCCTCCAACCGCCGGATTTCATCGCCAGTAGCAAGGTCCCACAAACGCGCACTAAAATCTTCAGAAGTATAGTGCATGCCACGATTTCCTATTGCCAACTCTGGAACCCACTGCTTACCACCACCCGATACGGCGTACCGTCCGTCAGGACTGAAGTCAACCGCAACCACAGGTCCTTCGTGACCGACTAATACACGATGTGTACCGGGGGCATACACGGCTCCGTTCAGGGCTTCACGTGCTTCCGGCGGTGGATCATCAATGGCATTAGCTTCCAATGCAAGAATAACAGCAAGGTCGTGATCGCCGTGAAATAGCGCCTCTTCTGAACTGGCTGCCAGAGCCACACTGTGACTAACCTCAGCTTCGCGGAGGGCTTCAGCACGAGCATTATCGGACTCTGCTCTGGCATCAAAGGCAAACAGTGCCAGACCAGCCGAAATGAGGGTTGCCACAACAAATACCGCAACCAATCCTTGCAATACGCGGCGAGCACGTTGTTGTAAGCGTGTCTTTTCCTCCGCACGCTGTTGTTCGAGCAAAATCTGTTTATCACGGGCAGTGATACTTGCCGTCAAAAACTGTTGTTCGACAGGGGATAAGGATAAATCAGTAACCACAAACCACCGTTCAAAACCTTCAAGGCGCGTACCGGTGACGAGATAACTATCGTCATAGTTATTGTTGAACCATGCGTCTGCATTCTGGCCCAGGCGGCGCTGGGTTTTGATGTCATCACGCGAGTCATTCAGCCAGCCGCGCAGGCGTTCCCATTCGCGCAAAATGGCCTCGTGGGCGACCTCAACCGTTGGTTCGCGGGTCGTGGGATCATTATCAAGCGAGAGCATCCGTGCATAGGCGAAGGTGTCAATGATCTCGTCCATCAAATCAGGATCGCTGGCAATGGACAGCAATTCATCACGCCCGGTACGCCGCCGGGTATCTTCGGCACCTTCACCGAGCGTCACCAATCGCAAAAACATCTGGCGAATGGTTTCTTGCCCTTCCTCGTCGTGTTCTTGAAAGAGTTGTTCGGCGGTGCTGGCAATTGCGCCCGCTGCGCCGCCGATTTTCTCGTAGACCTCGCGGGTAATAGTGCGCCCGTCGCGCTGATCAAACATTTCTGTCAGAGCATATTGCAGCAGGGGCAGCGAACCCGGCTGGTAGTTGATGTCGGAGATGATGGTCGCCACCAGTCCATCCTCGAACTTAACGCCGATCTTGCGGGCTGGCTCCACAATAGCCTGCTGCAATTCTTCCGCGGAGAGGGGCAGCACCGTCTCAACCCGGTCGCGCAGTATATCGCCGAAAGCCGGATAATACAGCGGGCGGTCGTAATAATCCGCGCGGATGGTAATCACCACGCGCACCCGGCTGGACGAGTCGGTCACGGCATGGGTGATGAGGTTGAGGAAATGAACGCGCTCTTCCTCTGACTCAACGAGGGTGAACACTTCTTCAAACTGGTCGATAATGAGAAGGAGTTGATTGTCATCATCCGGCATAATCAATCTGGCCGCCTTGACCAGCCCGCGCTCATTGTGGGCCAGCAAATCGCTGATGTCGGCAGCATGTCTAGTTGCAACACGGCGCAGCGCGATGTCGAGTTCATCGACGGGATGCTGGCGCGGGATCATGTTGGTATAGAGCCACCCGGCGGCCTCCGGCAGCTTGCCTTCCCACAGCGCGGGCACGAGTCCGGCGCGAACGAGACTGGATTTGCCGCTGCCGCTGGGGCCAAGTACCGCCAGAAAACGATGATGTGGGTGATCCTGACCCAACGATGTGATCAATTTGTCCACGAGTTTATCGCGCCCGAAGAAATTAGCCTCATCAGCCTCAGTGAACGATTCAAGACCTTTATACGGATTCTCAGCTTCGAAGTCGATGATATAACTCGTGGCACCAAGTTGTGTGAAGGTCGCGTCACTACCCACCAGTTTCAAGTTGCGGGCGACCACGATGGCCTGTTCGCGACGGCTGACGCCAAGCTTGCGATAGGCGTTGCGTTTATGCCACTTGACGGTTTCGGCGGTGACAAACAACTCCCCGGCGATCTCTTTGTTGGTTTTGCCTTCGACAATCAGGCTCAGCACCTGCTGTTCGCGGATGGTGAGCTGCTGCTCAATCGAGTCAGTCTGCGTGGTGGTGTCAAGTTGGGCGGCAGCGTGGAAGGCACGCGCAAAATCCAGCGCGGAATCATAACGGTTCTGCGGATTCTTGGCGGTGGCCTTTTGAATGACGAGGTTGATGTCGTCCTGTACGGCAGCATCCAATGATGCCAGCAGGGGCAGTGGTTCGTTTAGATGCTTGTAAATGATGTCGTACATATTGGCATTGGGGAAGGGATGCTCCCCGGCCAGCATTTCATAGAGCGTCACGCCCAGGCTATAGACATCGGTGCGCGGTGTAACGGCTTCGCTGCGAGCCTGTTCGGGGGAGATATATTTGGGCGAGCCGATAATATCTTCGGGCTGTGTATTGCTATCAAATTTCAAGAAGTCTTTGGCGATGCCGAAGTCACTCAAATAGGCGTTGCCTTCTTCATCCAGCAGGATATTGCCCGGTTTAATGTCGCGGTGGATGACGGCGTTTTTATGGGCCAGGGACAGGGCTGAACAAACTTGATTCATGATGCGGACTGCTGCCGGGAGATCGAGCGGACCGCGCTCCAATAAATCCTTGACGCTGCCCCCCTTCAGCCAGCGCATGACCAGATAGGCCCCGTTGGGGTCGCGCCAGTAATCATACAGCGGCACGATATAGGGATATTCGAGGCGGGCAATCATCCGTGCTTCGCTTTCAAATCGCTGGATGAAGGCTGGATCGTTGGCGTATTTCGGTAAGATGCGTTTCAGGACAACGTCGCGCTGGAAGTTGGGTCGGGTTTCAGTGGCGAGATATACTTCGCCAAAACCTCCGGCACCAATCGGCTTCTGAAGGGTATATCCTTTTACTTGATCTGACGTGAGATATTCCATGAGATCACCTCTGTGCTCATCTGCGGTACCCTATTCTATCCCGCTGGAGCCGGTTCTCAATAACACCCCCCCATTTCCCACCCCCTCTAAGGAAAATTTTGTCCCC
>JAKEEQ010000411.1 GCA_022616515.1 Chloroflexota bacterium
ATACACACGCAGGTCAGGGCCATTCGTTACATTGAAGTTCTCAAAACGCAGCAAATGACGCCCGTCGGACAGGCTGTAGAGAATCGCATCGCCGCTGCCCTGATGAAAGCCGTCGGCATCGCGGAAATTGCCACGCATAATTTCGGTGGCGGTGGGTTCTTCCTGCTCCACTGCCACGACTTCCGCAGTGGGTCCGGGGGTTGGCGGTGCAATAGTTGGCGCATCCGGGATGGCCGTTGGCAGTTCGACGGGATCGGTGGGTGCATTGGTCACAAAGGTAATGCCATCCGGCAACTCTTCGTTGACCACATCATCGCGGAATAACGGAGACCCCAGCCAGTAGGCAAGGGCCAACACGGGGATAGCAATGATAATAGCGATAACAATCAGAATTCGGCGGTGCATGACGATTCCTTTCATTGGTAACCGTCTGCAACGATACGGTGAAATTGTTACGAAAGTCTTTCGTCATTTTTAGAATATACCGAGACTGGAATCGAAATCGTGAATTCTGACCCTTCGCCTTCCTCACTCTTGAATGAAACGGTGCCATTGACCCGCTCAACACATTGTCTGGTAATGGCAAGGCCCAGCCCGGTTCCTGAGATGGTGCCGACATTGCTCGCCCGCTGGAATGTCTCAAAGAGTTTGTCCTGATCTTTGCGCGGGATACCTATACCCTGATCTTTGACTGATAGGGTAAATGTTTCATCCTCCAGCGCGAGTATCACACGCACTGCATCGTCCTGTGCCGAGTATTTGATGGCGTTAGTCAGCAAGTTGATAATCGCATGGTGCAGAAGGTTTTCATCGGTTTCAATGACTTCAATTGCATCAGGATTTTCGACGATAATGCCGCCATTGTCTGGATAGGCCATATTGACCTCGGCGATGGTTTCATTGAGAAACGTCTTGATATGAATCCGCTCGTAATGTACCGGAATGCCCACCATGCTGCCGCGATTGATAAAGGCGATGTCGTCCAGCAGGTGGGTGAGGCGGGTGATCTGGGTGTCAATTTTGCTCAAGCGGTAGTGGAGTTGATCGGTTGTCAAGTTGTCGCCGTAGAGACGTAGCAGTCCCGTTGAGGTCAAGATGATGGTTAACGGTGTACGAAATTCATGGGAGACCATTGATACAAATTGTGACTTCAAGTCGTTTAGTTCCTTTTGTTTTTCGTACGACTTTTGAAGTTCATCCTCCCAACGTTTGCGAAGCGTAATGTCCTCACAATTAAAGAGCACACGCGCCACCGTGCCGCCCTCTTCAAACATCGGTACGCCGCTGATAGACAGAATCTTGTGTGTGCCGTCATAGAGATTAAGGCGAAACTGCGCGTTATAGATCGGTTCGCCGGTTCGCAGGATGGTTTCGAAGGGACGGCGTTCTGCCGGGATGACACTGCCATTTTCGAGACGCAGAGGCCAGTTTCTCAGTGATTGACCTATCAACTGGTCCCTTTCAAGCTGCATAATTTCAATGAAAGCATCATTAACGAAACTCAAGTTTCCATCACGCTCCACCAGTAAGATTCCCACCGGGCTTATGGCGGTAATTTTGCTCAACAGATTGCGCTCGGTGGCTAAGGCTTCCTGAGCTTCGACCAGTTCGGTAATATCGGTGCCAATGGACTGACCTTCAACGGGTTGGCCGTCATCATCGAGGATGACCTGATCGACCCAGTTGATGATGCGAATAGAGCCATCTCCGGCGATAACACGCCCCACGTTTTCACTGATACGGGGTTTCTCATAGAGGTCACGGGCATAGGCCACAATTCTCTCTTGCTCTTCTTCAGGTACTGTTGTCAGAATATTCATGCCGATTGCCTCGTCGAACGTTTTATCAAAGAACCGGCAGTAGGCAGGATTGACAAAAGTCAGTTCAAGAGTTTGTATGTTGTAATGATTGATGAGTTCTGTTTGTGTTTCAACCACCTGCCGGTAACGAGCCTCGCTCTGGCGTAGTTCCAATTCAGCCAGCCGACGGTCCGTGATGTCCTTTGCCACACCAATCAGGCGCACCACGCGATGTTCTTCTTCACTCCACATGGTGCGTACCGTAAAGCGCACGTAACGCTGTTCGCCAGAGGTGGTAATCATACGGACATCTATATCATTCTGTGAATATTGCTGCCTGAGTAATTGGCGAATGAACCCTTCAAGAGCCGGGGAATCTTCCCTGTGAAAGATGATAGGGAACCACTTATCCAGTTCGTGCATGTCGTCGGGATTGTACCCGGTCATACGTTCGAAAGCGTCGGTCACCCAGTCGAGTTGAAATGTTAGGTCGGGTGTAATGTATATAGAGTAGGCGTAATCGGAAAGAGATTCGGAAATCAACCGGTAGCGTTTTTCGCTTTCAATGAGGACTTTTTCCGTTCTTACCCGCTCGGTAACATCCGTGACAGCGCCAATAATTCTTACGACATGCTGCTGTTGATTATCCCACAGGGAACGAACATAGCTCTGTAGATACCGCTCCTCGCCAGTCTTAGTAATGACCGGCATGTCAAACTTGATGTCGCACGAGTCGCGCAAAAGTTGTCTCATGATACCGGTCATATCAGCCGCAAATGCCGGGGCTACGATTTTTGTTCTGATCTCTTCGTGGGCGAATTCCTGGCTGGAGTAGCCGGTGACCCTTTCCACAGAATCTGTCACCCATTCGAGCGACACGGAGCGATTCTCATCGACCTTGAATGAAAATACATAGTCTGACATCATCTCACTGATGGCACGATAACGCGCTTCGCTTTCGCGCAGGGCACGCTCGGCAAGTGTCTTTTCGTGTACGTCGCTGGCTGCGCCCAACAGCCGTTCAACCCGGTTATTCCCTACGGAGCGAAGAATCAAGCGCATGTTTAGACGCTTGCCATTTTTGTGGACAAACTCGGTTTCCACGGTGGCAGTTCCGGGCTTTTCAAGCAAACCGGACAGAATGCGCTGCCATTCGTCCAGATAATCCGGCGAAATTAGCTTGCGGCGAATTTCAGCAACCGCAAAGTCCTCCTTCGTGAAGCCGGTAATGGTCCTTAACGCATCGGTAACCCATTCCAACTCCAGTGTTCTATCATCATGGACTTTAAAGGAAAACGCATAATCCGATGCAATCTCTGAAAGATAACGATGGCGCTCTTCACTTTTACGCAGAGCTTCTTCGGCCATTTTGCGTTCTGTGATGTCGCGTGATACCCCCACAAAACGATCCACACGCTGCTCAGTTTCGTTCCACTCTGAGCGTACAATGGTGTGGGTGAACAGCACGTTCCCGAATTTAGTGACAAGTCGATACTCAAGTTCCTGGTAAGTTGGACGTTTGGTGATGTCGGCTAGAGATTGTAGGATGGATGGTTGATCTTCTTCGTGAACAAGCAGTTCGATGAGTTCTCGTGCGCTAAAGTCGTTTGCGCTATAGCCCGTCCAGCGCTCAAAGGCATCTGTCATCCATTCCAGTTCCACTGCATCGTCAGGACGAATGAAATAGGAAAAGGCGTAATCTGTCGCCAGTTCAGATATAGCCCGATAACGTCGTTCATTTTTTTCAAGGGCCGCTGTCCGCTCCCGAACTCTTGTCTCAAGTTCTTCGCTATAATGCTCCAGTTTTTCACGAGCCGCTACGAGATCGGTTATGTCCATGCCAGACCCAATATAACCCGCGAATTCCCCGGAGGGTGTATGGCGTGGGACGCCTGTTGTTCTTATCCAGCGGTAATCGCCTTGATGGTGTTTCAAGCGGAAGCTAACCTGAAATGTTTCGCGTCTATCAAAAGCAGCGTTATACACCTTCATCAGTCTGGCCCGATCATCGGGATGAACCCTTTCTAACCAGCCGAAATCAAGCTGTTCATGAAGTTCACGCCCGGTGAAAGCCAGCCAGGACTTATTCAAATAGATGCCGCCGCGCTGCAAATCGGACATCCAGATCAACACAGGTGATTGTTCAGCTAGATTCCAGAAGCGATCTTGCGTCTCCAGTGCCGTGTCAAAGGCCAGTTTTTCATCGGTGACATCTCTGGCAATACCTACCGAACGCACCAGACGGCCCTCTTCATTCACGAATGGGTACCGTTTAATGCGCAGCCACAGAGTACGTCCGTCTTTGATTCGAAGGCGATAATCTCCGGTGACCGTTTCTCCATGAGCAAGCAGTCGCCTGTTCTCCATTAGCAGTGCATGGTCGTCAGGATGCATGATTTCGCGCACCAGATCAGGATCGCTAAATTCCTCGTGCGTATAGCCGGTTATTCGGGTGAAGGAATCGGTCAACCATTCAAGCGTTTGATTGCCTTTCTCATCAACCGCCACCGAAAAAGCATAATCGGACATTAACTCCGTTACCTGACGATAACGGGCTTCACTTTCTTCAAGGGCACGCAGAGCCTCAACTTTAGGTGTGATATCATTTTGCACGCCAACAAAGTGTGTTACCTCGCCGTGCTTATCCTTAATTGGCGAAATCATCAGTTCATTGAAAAACAGCGACCCATCTTTGCGATAGTTGCGCAGGACAACGTTACAGGGGACTTGCTTTTTAAGGGCATCGCGGACGATTTCAAGCTGCTGCTGGTCACGATCATCCCCTTGAAGAAAGTGGGAGTCCTGTCCAATGAATTCTTCACGAGTATAGCCGGTAGCGTCTTCACAGGCCGGATTGACATAAACAACTGTCGAATCAACATCGGTGACAATGATGCTGGAGGTCATGTGGGTTATGACATCATGACATAACTCGATTGGCATATCTTCATCAATATCCAGCCACTGTTCCAACATGTCCTCAACCGATATTCTGTGGCGGTGTGCTCGCTGCTGAAGGCGAATTGAAACGTCACTGTCCAAGGTAATCATGGGCGTACCCCTGCAAAATCTAACTTTGAGTTGTGCTGATGGGATTGTGTACCGTATCTTCGAATCACACAGATGCAACTTGAAAAAATAAACGGATAAGGTGTATTGGGGTGGCGGACGCCATCTATGGCGTCCCTACGATCATCCACGATTCCCGTAGAGACAGCATCCATGCTGTCCGTTACACCGCAAAAGGCAATCCATAGTAATGTTACCCCATTCATTCGGCAAGTGGCATCTGTGTGTCACTATCACCTTAATTCTAAAGTAACTGGCCTGTTTCTTCTGTGAAACTTTTATTGATTTTTCTGCGTACAAGTTGATAAAGGAATATGAGAGTTAAGTTAATTAATTTGACTCTTGATTAAATTTAAGTGCATATTAGAAAAGTGAAGTCGCGAAGGGATAATCTTTATATGAGTATTGAGCTTCACAATATCAGCAAGATTTATCGCAAGCGTGGCAAACCTCCCGTTGAGGCGGTGAAGAACATCGACCTGACGGTTGGCACCGGTCAAGTAATTGGCTTTCTCGGTCCCAATGGCGCGGGCAAAACAACCACCATCAAAATGATGTGTGGATTGGTCATACCTTCGAGTGGTCACATTTTGCTTAACGGTATTAACTCACATACTCAACGCGGCAAGGCCATGCGAGAAATCGGTGCTGTGCTGGAAGGAACGCGCAACATCTACTGGCGCTTAACGGCATGGCAAAATCTGATGTATTTCGGGCGACTGAAGGGCATGGATGGTAATGAGTTGCGTTCCAATGCCGAACGCCTGCTCACTGAGTTGGACCTGTGGGAGCGTCGGCACGATGCCACCCGCGAGTTCAGCCGGGGTATGCAGCAGAAAGTGGCGATTGCCTGTGCGCTGGTGGCCGACCCGCCGATTGTCCTGCTTGATGAGCCAACGCTGGGTCTTGATGTGCAGGCGGCGCGTACCGTGAAAGATTGGGTGAAGAAGCTTGGGCGCGAACAAGGCAAAACCGTTATCCTGACCACCCATCATCTGGCGATGGCACAGGAAGTTTGTGATCGTGTGGTGATTATGCGCAAGGGCCAAATCATCGCCGATCACCAGATTCAAGAGCTGCTTAACATTTTCCGCGAAGACTATTACCGTATCAAAGTTCATGGTCATCTCAATGGGCATGAACCGCCAGCACTGGCAGCCCTCAAAGCGTCACAGGAGAATGGTGATACCTTGTTCTCTGGATCCATTGACAGCCAGCAAACGCTTTACCGCATCCTGGATGATATTCGAGAGTCTCAACTGCCGCTGCTTGGCGTGGAGCGGATTGAGCCAGATTTAGAGGATGTCTTCGTCCGGCTGACTCAGGAGGGCGAATGATGACTACCGCAATGATGATTATGGCGAACGAGACTCGCAAAGGTCTCATCATCACCTGGACCTATAAGTTTAACTGGCTCGTTGGCGCATTTATGCTGTCGTTCATTTTTGTGGGCATTGGCTTTTTCATGGGTGATGGCGAACTTGAACACGAGAGATTAGCCCCGGCTCTGCTTGGTTATCTCATCTGGTTCTATGCGCTGGAAGCCATTTCCAACATGAGTTGGGCACTGCGCGAAGAAACGAATACTGGCACCCTCGAGCAAATGTACATGAGTCCGATGTCAGCGGGACTGCTGATGGTTGGCCGTACGTTCTCTACACTGTTGTCCACCAGTGTAATGGTAGCGTTAGCGGGAATCTCGTTGATGCTGCTGCTCGACATTTCGCTGCCACTGCGCATTGAAGCACTACCTGTGTTTATCCTGACAATGGCCGGATTGTACGGATTTGGGTATGTAGTTGGTGGACTGACCCTGGTTTACAAACACACCGAGTCGTTTGCCAACCTCATTCAAAATGCACTGTTGTTCTTGAACGGGGCCTTTTTGCCGGTAGAT
>JAKEEQ010000412.1 GCA_022616515.1 Chloroflexota bacterium
CGTCAGTTTCACGATATACTTCTGAGCTGGCATGGCTCATCTCCCGTTTGAGATGACTATACCCTCTTTCGTCCATCATGTCCTACTGGACAGTCTACTAGGTGAACGACCTGCTATGTTTCGAGATAATCAAGATTTATTAGGGAATCACTGTTGAGCCAACCCGATTTGCCTACCCTCAATCATCCAACCCCCACACCCGCTGGTGACGGGGGTATTCGACGGTGAAGGCCAGATGGATGGTTTTGACCTCCTGCGGCTCAAGCTCAAACTCCCATGTCAGCACGTGCAAATCCGATTCCTCGGCTGGCTCCGGTCGGGCGCGGTCCAGCTTGACCTTGATGCTGCTCGATTTGCTGACCGGATACTGGTCCTGCACAATGAGTTTCGCCTCTTTGCCGAGCAGGTTTGTCAGCTTAATCTCATAGTCGAAGCTCGTTTCCGCCCGTGTGCCAATGCGCCGCGTGCCCGCCTCCCGGTTGACCAGTTCGCGCTCCACCTTGATGCGGTCATCCACGCCAAGCTGCACCTTGAATTCATCGTTGGGGGTGATCGTCTCAAGCTGTGATTTGCCCACAAAATCGTTTTCATGGTAGATCGAAGCTTCACCGGGCAGCAGCGTATACAGCGATGTATTGGTGATAGTCGCCCGCAGATAGGCTTCCAGTGCAAGGCGCGGCGTGGTCAGGTAATCGAGTTCGGCTTCAAGCCCGGTGGTGGTAATGGTGGTTTTATGGGGTTCGCCGCTGCCGGGAATGGTGACCGGGGTACCAACGGTGTAGGTGATGACTGCGCCGGATGTGGTGGTGGAGATGGCCGCCTGCGCAATATCGACAACCTGCTCCTGTGGCCGGATGGCTTCGACCGCTGCCCCCACAACACCTACTGCCGCGCCAACCGCTCCCGCCGCTGCATTGACGATGGGGCTGCTGCGTTTTGCCGCCATAGGCATTTCCATCATATCCATAGCCGGGCCATACGCGGCAAGTCGCTGACGCAGCGCATCATCATCCACATACCACGCCTCCAATTTGGGCAGTTGCGATTGCAGGGCGGGCCGGGCGGTCGAGAGGGCAAGATCCACTTCATCCCAATCTTCGCCGGTTTCCTGCGTGATCTGTGCCATGTAGGTCAGTTCCACGCTGTTATCTTCAACGAGCCGCACATCATACAGCGGCTTCCATGAGGCTTTATTGACCAGATATTCAATCACAAACGAGAATGTCATGGCGGCTTCGGCTTCCACTGCCACGTGCACGGCGCGTCCGGCCTGCACCTTCTGGGGGTCGTTATCTAATAGACGAATCTGGTGGGCTTCAAGCTGCCTTTTGACCTCATCCCACTCATAACTGACTGTGCGCTGCTGCTCAAAGGCGCGGTTCAACTGCTGCTGAATGTAATCGGCAATTGCGGTGACGCGCTCGAAGGAGGTCTCTTCTTTGAGCAGGGCATGACCGGACTCTTCGCTGGTCTGCACTTTCAGGGCTTTGAAGTACTCAATTTTCTCCTCAAGGGCGCGGTGTTCATGCTCGATGGCTTTTTCCTGACGCCGCAGCGAGTCAAACTCGTCTTGCAGGTCCTTTTTGCTGCTGGTGTCGCTCTGCACATCCGACTTGACATCTACCCCGCGAATGGTGATTCCGGCTCCCTTGCCGCTCACCCGCACCGAATCGGGGTCAACAACATTTGGCAAGCCGGACAGCACAAGCGTCATTTCGCCCGCGTCAAGCTCAACCTCGCCGGAGCGGGCCACACGGGCACGATTTCGATAAACGGTTACTGCCGTAATCCGGGTGTCAAGTTCCATGTTCTCTCCTCCTGGTCTCCTGATTGTCATTATATTGGGATTCAGGTGGCGGGCAAAATTCAGTCCCTTCACCACAGACTAAAGTCTGCGGCTAATGAAACCCAAAGTGCACTGATGCAGTTTTCCAAATTATTCGGGTAATCTTGCTATTGACCGCCTGTTGATGGTGGCGGACACAGCAGTGCTGTGTCCCTACGGGGGTCGTAGGTTTTCGTAGGGACAGGTATGCTGTCCGTGACGGTTTTATACCCGTTTATTTCGGAAAACTTTGCAACAAAGGTTTAGTGCAAATTTCTGGTTTTGATTTCGGGCCATAAATCACGACAATGATAAATTTTAACCGTGACTGATATTGTGCCAGAGTCGATTCCTCCCCTAATTCTCCCCATAAATGGGGAGATGTCGCGCTAGCGACAGAGGGGAAGGCGGTGGGTGGGGACAAAAAAAGATGATGCCCGCAGCTCGGAGATTCCGCGGGCACCATACAATGGGATGAGGTGTTGGGATATGTATCAAAATTGTAAACTAAGTCCGTGAAAAGTGTAAAGTAGGAATTTATTGGGCTATTTGGAGTGGAAATCGGGTACGGGCCAATACAGGAGCCAGAAAACCCCTCCCGGCGAGGGGCAGTATCTTAACAATTTGTTGACAATTACTCCGTCGTACGGCGGCGATTATTGTGAATCATGCGCCGCACATTGATTGGGTTTTTATGTTATTTTATATTGAAAAAACGTGTTGCTTATCGCTGCAATAACAAAGGAGAAGCTCACAGTGTGTACGCTCCACAAAATTATTATAGTTCTTTTTTTAGTTGGTGTCGTTGTCCTCCCCGCCAGTGCCCAGACTGGTACTGTCATTACCATGTCAAATCTGGATCAACTTGAAATACAGACGATCCACGGTATTGGTCGGGTTTTTGAGGCCGAATTTCACCCCGAAGATGAAACGGTCGCCCTTCTAGCTCCGGGAAACCTTTCAATATACTCACTGCCGGACAGCGGCCTGATAAAGCGTGTGCCCGACGTTGGCCGTGATATCGTTATCGTTGGGGGCCAGTTAGATTTTAACGGCGACACGTTATCCGTTGCCACAAATAGATCATCTGTGCTGCGCAATCCAGCTACCAATGATAGTGTTGAATTTACTGTGCCTGCTGAGTTACATGGCGTGCCAACGAATGTGATCGGTGTGGCGGATGATACAGTAATTTTGGCTGGCACGGACGAAAACCAATTCGTTTTCTGGGGCTTTGATCTGGAGAGTGGGGAGGTACTATGGGAAACCACTACTTCGATAGAAGAATTCGATATCTGGAGGATAAGTGACTCATATCTGTACTTCACAACAGGTTCCGTCCCGCAGATAGTTGCCGAGCGTATGCCTGAGTTTTATCGTCGAATCGATCTAAGTGATGGCACCGTGGACGATCTCCAATTTCCGCCGATCAACACCGACTACGATAGGGTTGCAGACGTAATCACCAGCAATGATGATCGGTGGGAGGCATATCTCACAGAATCTTATATCACCCCGGCTACAGAGGATGGACCCGAAGTAGCAAGAAATATCACTATTCTGGATGCGAAGACAGGAGAGCAGGTCCTGTTCGTAGCAAACGCTTCCCTTAACGTTTTGGCGGGTGAGTCCGGGTTTCTCATCACAACCTTCGATGACTCCTTCACTGAGCGAACACTGCATTACTGGAATAACAGAGATATGGTGTGGGAACAGCCGATTGAGGAAGCCTATGGCCTTCCTATTGCGCTCGGTAAAAGCTACTATTTGACCGCGACCACACTCGCCGCCATGCTGTTTGATCTGGCGACAGGCGACTTTGTGCAGCGACTGGATGGCCTGCTTGGCTACGTGAATGACGTGGTGTTCGCCCCCGATAATTCAGTGACGTACGCAACAGATACCGGGGACATCGTACAACTTGCCCAAGATGGCAGCGTGCGGCACATTATCGAAACGGGCAAACTCTGGGAAGGCATGTTCTATTCAGCAGATACACTTGTGACCTATGGACCAGGTGTACATTTCTATGAAAATGGTGAGCTGGTCTATCAATTTGATGCGGAATATACACACTACGATTTAACAGGCGAGACAATTGTCTACATGGCGGATTCGCGCAGCCCAATCATTGTCCAACCTCTCGAACCCGGTGTGAAGTCGGACCACTTTATTGAACATGATGAACCTGTGACGGCTCTGGCGCTGGCGAATGGTTACGTGTACGGCGCAGTGGTCGGGGGTGTCCTGCAATGGGATATTGAAACAGGTGAACTTCTGCGCCGGTTGGAGGGTGGTGGCTTCTTGAGTGCAACCGACCTTGTAGTTAACGACAATATACTCGTCAGCATGCTCGCTAGACCACGCGTTTATGATCTGAATGAAGGTGAGGTAATCCTGGAAGGGAGAAGCTGGACATATGCGGCAGCCATCCCATTTCTCTATAACGAGATGTTTGTCTGGGGCAACCGTTTCTTCAACCCGCGTACAGGAGACTTACTCTATACGCTCTATGTGAAATTAAAAAGCAACGTCAGCATCCCATTGAAAAGACTGAACATCAATGCTAAAGCGTGTGTACAAGATGCGTTTGAGTA
>JAKEEQ010000413.1 GCA_022616515.1 Chloroflexota bacterium
ACTTTCTGCAACTCTGCGCGAGCCGAGCGGGCGCCACAACCATTGCTGCTCCCCATAAGAACAGCACCATCACAGAGCTTAGCATGGATTTTTTCATGGTCACCTCCACGTTGGGTTTGATTAACCGCGCCGCATCGACGATAATGTCGCCAGTATACCCGAATTTATGGATTGGTTGTATGAAAGCGTTTTACTGTGATCATTTTGTGCTGCCCCTACCCGACGACCATCGCTTCCCCATGCTCAAATATTCGAGCCTACGCGAGCGAGTGGCCCAATCTGGCCTGATTGCCCCGGACAATTTGTATGTGCCAGATGGAGCAACCGACGAGCAGCTCACTCTGGTCCATACCCCCGGCTATCTGGACAAAGTGAAGCATGGCGGCCTTTCTACACAGGAAATCCGCCGCATTGGTTTTCCATGGTCATCGCAGCTTGTCGAACGCAGTCGCCGTTCGGTGGGCGGCACAATCAGTGCAGCGCGAACTGCTCTGGAAATGGGCCGCGCTGTCAATCTCGCCGGGGGCACGCATCATGCCTTTCCCGATCATGGTGAGGGCTTCTGTGTGTTCAATGATGCCGCCGTTGCTGCCCGCACTCTACAGGCCGAAGGGATGGTCAAGCGGGTGGCGATTCTCGACTGCGATGTGCATCAGGGGAATGGGACCGCCGCCTGTCTTGAAGGGGATGCCAGCATCTTCACCTTTTCCATCCACTGCGCGAAGAATTTTCCCTTCCGCAAACATCCGGGCGATCTCGACATCAGCCTGCCCGAAGGCACGCAGGATGAACAATATTTGCAAACCCTACGCAGTGGTCTGTATTTGGCACTCAAAGCGGCGCGGGCCGATCTTGCCATTTATCTGGCCGGGGCTGACCCTTATCACGGTGATCGATTGGGTAAACTGGCGCTGTCAAAGGAAGGCTTGGCGGAGCGCGACCGTATGATTTATGCGGCCTGTGCGCGATTTGGGCTGCCTGTCGCCACCGTCATGGCGGGTGGCTATGCGCGGGATATTTCAGATATTGTGGATATTCACTTTCAGACGATTGCCATCGCTGCCAATGGTCATGTCTGAATGGTAAAAAAACCCCCCGATCATGTGACCGGGGGTCTGGTATTTATCTCTTAAACCTGACTAGACTGATTGCGGCGATATATCAGGACGCCAGCAGCAATTGCAATGACAACGATAACCACGATCAGTGCGGGGAAACCGTCGTCCTCTTCCTCGTCGCCAGCATCTTCGGCAGCTTCCTCAGTTGGCTCAGCGGTCGGTTCTTCCACCGTCGCTTCTACTTCTTCGGTCGGCTCTTCTACAGTTGGTTCTACTTCTTCAGTTGGCTCTTCGGTTGGTTCTACCTCTTCGGTCGGCTCTTCGGTTGGCTCTACCTCTTCGGTCGGTTCCTCGGTTGGCTCAGCAGTTGGCTCTTCCGTCGGTTGCACGGCAACTTCGGTTGGTTCTTCGGTCGGCTCTTCCGTTGGCTCTACCTCTTCAGTAGGTTCTTCAGCAGCCTCTTCAGTCGGCTCTGCTACAGTCTCCTCAGTTGGCTCTTCAGCGGCTTCCTCGGTGGGTTCCTCGGATGGCTCTTCGCCCTCACAATCGCCTTCAGCAGCCCCGACCTCTTCAGCATCTTCGCTGACCGAGAAAGTATAGGTCAGGCGAGTCCGACCATCAGCGGTAGTGACCAGCGCCAGCACCTCGTAGGTCACTCCGGCTTCAACTGCCGTAAGGACCGTTTCGGAGGTTTCGGTGCGAAGCTCTACGGTGACAGTCGCTCCCTCAATGTCGGGCGTACTGCCGTTGGCATCAACACGTGCCCCGCTTTCCTCATCGGAAACGGACACAAAAGCACCAGTCACATCTGACGAAAGCGTAAAGGATACGCTTTCGGGCAGAACTTCAACAGTTTCATCTGCGGCAGGTGCACTACAAACGATTTCCACATCGCCCTGTGCAAATGCCGGGGTTAAACTGACAAGATTAAGCGCGACAACAAACGCTACTAACGAGTAAATTAATTTTCGCACGAGTGATCTCTCCCTGGAGTGCGTTGAGTAATCATTAAAATTGTAGCTGTTTCTTGTAAAATGGGAAACTCGCAGCTAACACATATATTAACCAGATTCAGCTAAAGTGGAATAGTCTCTTTGAACAATCATGGTATTATTGGCGGCATGCAGGCGCGTTACACCCGTGATTGTAAGAAATATGCAAAATCTGGAAAAAGTGCACAGGAGTGTCCATTGACCCTATGAGGGGATTCCTGTATAAAATAGACAGCAGCAATTGTTTTCTGGAGAAATCATATGGCAAAGAAGAAGAAGGACCGTTCACAGGTCCGCATGGTCAGCACCGAAAGCGGACACGTTTATTACACTGAGAAAAACCGCAAGAACGACAGCGCCCGTCTCGAATTGAAGAAGTACGACCCGGTTTTGCGTCGTCATGTCCTCTATCGCGAAAGCAAGTAATACGAAGAACGGTGGAACTACCACCGTTTTTTTGTTAATTAAATACCCTCATCTATTCTGATACAGACATATCCAACGAGAAAAAACGAATATCTCTCAAAGGATCATCTCCCGCTGACCGGAAGTTCACTGTAACCACTTCATTATCAATATAAAATGAACCTTCGCTCGAAAAAACGAGGCGTTCGTTATCCTGCATATATTTCACCGGGATAGGTTGATCGTTCACTTCAACAACCAAACGATCCGCCAGTTCGGGTTCTACAATTGATGTTATAAAGTGAAGGTGATAGTCCTGGTCAGGAACCAGCAAAAATTCGAGCGTTGCTGCCCTTGCAACGATAACTCTGCTCGGAATTGACCGGGCACGGAATTGCAGCCATCCGCCACCTGGTACCGTTTTACCGAAATCAACATGAACTGAATCAACAGGAGTGGCAGCCTCTATTGATAGCGGATCGCATTGGTCAAACGGCCAGCAAGTAAAGAATGTATACGCGCGGTGGGGCAGTTCAGCATCAGGTTGAATCAAGCGCTGAGGGGCATAGCTGGTAATATCACTCGCGTCATAATATCGAACGGGTATCTTATCCAAAAGCTCAATCGTGCCATCCCAGCGCGTGTTGAAGATGATAAGGTCTTCATAGGGAAATCTGCGTACATAGTTTTTGGTAATGGATGTTTCCACGAGCTTATCCGCCGTGAATTCACATATTTTGAGACGCTGTGGGTCAATGACGCACAGGACCGCTTCGACATCATCACCGTACAGGTAACTTAAGGCTGTTTGTAGATGATCACTTCGCCCCGCCAGAGCATCGGCAGTTTGATATAATTCCTGCTCATCAACAACGACAATCACGGAACCCTGCACGGGCTGAGGCACTTCTGCAACAATTGATGAGAGAAGGCGTTGTATGCGGATTGATTGATTCGCATAGTAGGTGTTTTGTTCAATGGCTTTTTGCGCACCAACAAACATGAAGATACCTATACACAATGGAAACAACACATTCTCTAATCGTGAAAGTCTGCTCAGGCCATATAAACCTATTACCACAAACAGGGCCGCCCCTAATGAAGGCACAAAATAGACACGGAAAGTTTGATCAGCAGCTTCGACGAAGATATATTGGACGTAAGTCACCAGCATCAGCAGCAGGCTGACCACTAGCAGTATCGCCAGATGTTTCCGGGAACGCAGCACATCATTTTCGGTGTATCTATGCTGCATCAACCAGCCAACCACAATGGCAACTATCAGTCCAATTGCCAACGACAGAACAACGTATTCATCAGAAATGGTGACCCAGCCATCAAGATGATTGCTGTACATGTTGAAGACGCCGGTAATGGCTTTCTCCGGGAACCTGTTGTCAGTATTGCTGTTCAGTCGCTCATTGACATAGTCACCCTGACCCGTAGCGATGATATGCAAAAAACGAACCATCAGGATGCTGTAGGTTGAATACCACAACAGCGATACTCTGACCAACCGCCGCGAGAACGACAGCTCTCCTTCAAGCCCGATCAATAGAAGCGGTGCCAGTCCAAAGACCAGATAAAGAAATTCATAGTGCAACAAGCTGAGTATTTGTGTTCCAAGGATAAACGGCCATAACCAACGCCGGGGCCGATCCCAATAGAGACTCAGAAAATATAACGAAAACAGGCCCAGAACCAGAGAAGTTTGTACAGTAATTGCTCTAAACGTGAACCAGCCTATATCCGCAGGATAGACCAGATAAAGACCAGCCACGGCCAGCCCCAGCATTGTACTTTTTAGCACTTGCCGCACAAGAAAAAAGGTGGCTGCACCACGCATGACAAAAAGTGTGATGAGATACATGTTATAGCCAACATGCGAGTCTGGTGACAGATAGTAAGCGATTACATGCGGGAGCCACAGCAACGGGCGGGTCGGCGGTCTCGATGTAGGTACAAACTCGGTGATCCTTCTATTGGAGATGAGTTCTACCGCCTGCCATTCTTCAAATTCTGCGACTGTGGAGTGTAATCCAACAGGCACCCACATTAGCCCAATAATTATCAACAGGCAAACAATAGCAATCGTCGGGGTAAGACATTTATCTGATCGAGACATTGGTTAATGGGCACGACGCTTTCGAAAGGTAGGTTGTGATAAGGTGAAATCTAATTTGCTAAAAACCCTTCCATGATAATGACATACTATCGAGCATGCAAGCACTGTGCGGTGATCTCTTTAACCAAAGCAAATAACACGAAGAAGGGTGTAACTGCCACCGTTCTCTTCACACCTCACCTGATTCCCGATAAAATGCTCGCCGCACCCGTGGAGGTAACATGTGCCGCACGCTGGTATCCGGCATTTTGGGGATTCTTGTCCTTATCGTCATTTTATGGTCTCAGGTCGGCCTCAACACCAACATCACCCTCTTTGAAGGCTGGGACGCGCTGAATGTCATCATCAGCGGCAACCGTATTGTCCCCGCCGAGGACCCCTGGTTGACGCGACCGCTGCGCTGGCTGCCCCACTGGATTGCCTTTTCCCTCGCCGATGGAGCACCGATTGGTTACAATATCTATTTAATAACCCTGTTCGTCATTCGCATCACAGCGGTGTTTACCGGCGTATGGCTGATTGTCCCTGACAAGCCGCAGTTCGCCTTTGCAGTGGCAATCATCTGGCTGATCTATCCCACCGGCAACGGCTTTTATAATTTCCGCGCATTAACCACCCATGCCGCACTGACCACTGCCCTTGTCGCAATGTGTTTACTGCTTGTTTACTGGCGCTATCCTCGCCGCTGGCTCTGGATTCCTATCTGGCTGGTGCAGGTGGCCGCCCTTTTCACCCATGAAAATTTATATGCCCCGCTCGGACTCGCGCCCGTGCTGCTGCTTTTTGCCAGCGGCTGGCAGCATCGACGACGCTGGCTGAAGGTCTCGGCGGTGTGGTATGTGTTTTATGGTGTGGCGGCATTATGGGTCTTTGCGCTGGTCATGACGGGGTCCGCCGGATATCTTAGCAACCGTGCTGAAGAACAGGTCGATGAAGAACCCGTGCCCGAACTGCTCCAAACGACCATCGCCAACATGTATATCGCCCACGTAGAAGGCTGGCCCGAGGCGGTGGACTCTATCGACCCGGCCTCGACGGAGTTCGTGCTGGCGGTCATCGGGGGATTAACAGTCGCGGTCATCAGTTACCTGCTGTTCACGGATGATGAGCTGCTCATCCCGGATAAAACATACGCCGCCGCGCTGGGCACAGCCGTGCTGCTGATGCTCGGCTATTTTGTGCTGTATGCCCCTATCGCACCCCGTGCCAGCGGCTGGCGTGTCTATTTTGTGTCATCGCTGGCCGCCAGCGGCGTTGTGGTGCTTCTGATGTACTGGCCCGGCCAATATTTGCCACTGCGCAAAGTCTGGCTGGCAGTCATCACGGGCCTACTGGTTGTGATTGGCCTGCCGGGAGGACTAGCCCAGAATCAGGAGACCAAAGACCGTTCATTGGCTGTCAAGCAGGGTCTTGCAGCGGTGGTGGAAAACGATCCGGTGATGGGTGATGAGATCATTGTAATTGTGGACGATGAGCTAATGTATCAAGGACAATTCCGCCCCTTCATCCGCAGTACCTATTTCAGCATCGCCTTCCGTTATCTGTACGAGATTGACGAGGCCAGTGCCTATATCTGTGCGACTCAGTTTCAGCGACAGGAGTTGTGTGAGTTTACACCAGACGGCATTCTGCATACCGTGCGGCGCAGTGGGGAAGAAACGTTCATTCCGTATGAGCGGGCTGTCATCTTTACCACGCAGCCCGGCGGCACTGTCAAACTGTGGGAAACGATTCCTGCCGAGTATCTTGATAGCCCGACGGCCTATGAACCGTCGCTATATTTAGAGAAATCTACCGACTATCCGCCGCGTGTGGAGCGCTATTTTGAATGTTTTCCGGCAACTGAATGCAATGATGAATAATTTCTAATAATTCTCTACTGGTAATCACAAAAAAAAGGATTATACTGTTGTATGATTGTGGTATAGTGCCGCAGTTGTGGTAAAGGTACTCCTCATATAAGCTCCTTGAACAATGATCAATGGCTATATATGTGTGTGTTACATAGCCATCAAATTTTTCCATAACAAGGAGTTTTTCAAATGTCTGAACGTACACAAGGTACTGTAAAGTGGTTTAACGCCAATAAGGGCTTTGGGTTCATCACCCGCGACAATGGCCCGGACGTCTTTGCCCACTTTTCGGAGATTCAGGATACGGGTTACCGTTCGCTCAACGAAGGTGACCGTGTCGAATTTACCGTGACGCAGGGGCAAAAAGGCCCACAGGCCACCGCTATCAAAGTGGTTCGTTAAACCAATTATCGTTTGACATCAAAGCCCGACCTCGCAACTGAGGTCGGGTTTTTTATTGTGTAGCGGTCAGCGGAATCGACACCGTATCCGTGCCACACTGCCCGATGTTGATGCTCTCCGCAGGCAGCGTGTCGCCCTCAATCAACATGCGGATGAAACTGCCACCCGCATCATAAAAGCCAAATTCCAGCGCGTACTCTCGCCCCGGCTCAAGCAGTAAAACCGACAAGTCAACCGTATATTCTTCAACATAAACGTCGCCGGGTTTGATGGCAGGCAGCGGTAAATCGCCGCCGCCGGGCATGGTGTCCCGCTGCCATAGAATGCTGTGTGTATCGCCGGGCTGGCACGTCTGCAAATCCAGATCGACCACATGCACGAAAAAGCTCCAGAATCCAGTGAGCGAGCATTGGGCCTCGAAAGCTACTGGCAGCGTTAATTCACCATCCGAAAATGTTTCATCTGGCGGGTTTACCCACAGCGTCAAACATGCCTCCGACTGCCAGGGTTCGCGCAGGGCGACCGGTGTCATGTCCTCTGATGGCTGCCAGTTTGCGACAGGTTCGGATGGCGCAAAAGCGGGGGCAATCAGGGTAACCGGAAACGCCAGTACCCCCACCATCAATCCAGCCAGCGGGATAATTCCGGCCCCGCGCCATGCCTTCAATCCTACTCCAATCAGCAGTGCAGCCCCGCCGATGAACGGAAACCACAAGCGCCCCTGACCTGCCGTCACCAGCAAGTTGAACTGCCACCATGCCCCAACGACCAGCACCGCATGCAGCACCAGCAACCCAATCATCACCTTTTGCGCCGGACGCAGCGATGGCAGCCGACGCGCGATTACTCCCGCGAGAGAAACCAATAGAATGCCTGCCGTCCAGTAATAAAAGGTCACTGGCGCGGGGATATTAAACCAGCCAAACAACCCCCAGTACGAATAATACAGGCCGCGCAGTTCCGCGATGAAATCTATATCCCCGCCGCGCTGTCCCGTTGCGTCGGCGATGGCGGTGGTGGCGAAGGGGTCATCGAGGGTTGTCCAGTTTTCCCAATACCACCACCCGGCAATTACGGCCCACACGCCTAATCCAATTGCCCCGTAGGTGAACCACCT
Source organism: Chloroflexota bacterium (assembly GCA_022616515.1). Taxonomy (GTDB): domain Bacteria; phylum Chloroflexota; class Anaerolineae; order Aggregatilineales; family J027; genus JAKEEQ01. The sequence goes on from JAKEEQ010000413.1 coordinate 7,953, forward strand.
TCGCAGTGACCATTTATCCCGCAGTCCGGCATAAGACAGTCCCACCACGACCACCGGATACAGCGCCATGCCGCTGGCCTTAGCGAGACTGTTCAGCGCCAGAATGACGGACAACAGCAGCAATTTTTTCCACGTCACGCCGCTGTTAATAAGCCAGAACAATACCGCCAGCCCCAGCGTGCTCAGGGCTGTCACCAGATTGTCATTGCTGATAATGCTGTTCATGTAGGCAAATTGCGGGATGATGGAGGCGGTAAACGTCGCCAGCAGCGCAATCGAGGGTCGCACCGGAAATACCAGCCGTCCAATCGCATAGATACTCACCAGCGTTACCAGTCCGAGCAGGGTGCTGAACAGACGCACGATCAAAATCGCCAGTTCGGTATCGCGCAGATCGTAATCCACATGCGCCACAAAATTCTGGTTATCCTCCGCCGATGGCTCACCAACCTGGGCATGTGGATTGCGCGGATATTTCGCTTCAAAATCGCGGGTGTCCAGCGGAGAAATAAGCAACGCCGACACATAATAATACAGCGGTGCATGAAAGGCCATTTGCCGCCAGGGATGCTCGGCGGGATTGTCGCCGGGCGGACGACTGCCCGTCTCATTGATGTGCTGAATGACAGCAAAATGATAATAAGCGTCTGGCGCTTCAAAGGGCGGGGTGGCCTGGTTATAGAATCCCGCATTGAACAGGAATGTAATCAGGATTAGCAGGAGAGCGAGGCGCGGTCTGGTTAGCATAGCCAGAGAGGGGGCTGCCAGCATGATCGCAACCCCATCCTGATTATTCGTCTATTCCGGCGCGATCATCATGCTCGGCACAGGCTTCGGTTTCCCATGCCGTTTGCGCATCATCGCCGTGTGTCTCGATAAATAGCCGCATCGCGGACTCTTCCTGTGGCAAATATTCATGCAAACGAGGCTGTGTGCCATCATTGCAATCCACGCCCCACAGAACGCCTCCCGTAAATTCAAGGTCGCTTGTCATATCCAGTTCCCCAAACACAGGCAGATTATAACGCTCTGCCCGGAAAGCCCATGCCGCAGGTGGCAGATTATATTCCCACACGATCTCGCCATCAGACGTCACTTCAAAGATGTGACCGCGCAGGCCCTCATCAATGATGGTATTGCCGTTCGGTTGGCGTTCTGCTCCTGAAATCAGCGAAGAGAAGAAATTCTCAGGCGTTTCGGCAACATATTCCCACTCAAGCTCAGTAGGTCCGGTTGGCTGGCCCACTTCCATGATGTAATGGCCGTCTTCACCAACAGGTGGTTTCATTTCTACTACTCTGGAATAGGGTCGTGGTGCGCCGCCATTATCAAAAATGGTGATATTACCCTCACCCGGTCGTCCTTCACGTATCCAGCGTGGGTCGTGCTGATAATACAGTTGTCGATCTTCGGCGGTTCCGGTGTTATAGGTCTGCGGATTGCCCCACCGATACAACAGGTCACCGGCTTCACCCGCTGCTTCCCCGGTGGAAATGCTGTGGTCAATAATCCAGATTTCGCTGTAGCGGCGTGGACTCAAGACAATTTGATCCAATTCAGCATTATAGGCGACTGCGTTGACATGCCACCAGTTTGGAGCCAGCGATTCGTCCGGGTCTTTAAAGTTGATGTTGACCTTTTCGGGATGATCGGCGACAACACCGAAGTTTTCAGCGTTTTCATCAAAGTCCTGAATGAAATGGTCCCACAGGTGCCATTCCCAGACAATTTCGTTGGTCGCCGGGTCCACCTCATAAACAGCCTCACTCCAGATTTCGTCACGATCTTCGGCGAAAAACTCAGGATTGAAGCCTTCGGCGATGGCATCCTCGCGCGTTAATCTCTCAAATGCCAGAAACAGGATGTGCCCGTTCGGCATCGGTTCAATGTCGTGATGCGTAACATGGTCTTCGCTGGCAAATTCAAATGACCAGACCACCTCGCCATCCCAATTTAACTCCTCAATGCGACCGCCGATAAAGCCCCACTGCCCGTTCGGCGCAAAGCCGAAAGTGTTTTCCAGCGAGACGGCACGTTGCAGATGTCCGTTATCCAGAAGGTAGGCTGAATTGCTTGGGTAGTAGTCGCCGGGCCAGATATTGACCACGCGCCCGTCGTTGGACAGCAGCAGCGTGTCTTTGGACTGCACCATTGAGACCAGTACATACCCGTCTTCCGCCTCACCTGTATTGGTCAGCAAACCTGTCGGGCGATTGGGGTCAGGTGCGCTAAATGGCGATGCATTTTGCCCGCCACCCTGTGCCAGAACACTGCCTGTAACGACCATCAACATCGCTAGCAGGCTTACTATACGTAAAGTTCGAATCATTTCATCCGTTTCCTTGAAAAAAATGGTGGTGGTCTAGCTGGCGGACGCCATTTATGGCGTCCCTACGGGATTCATGGCTATTCGTAGGGACAGCATACATGCTGTCCGAAAAAGAAAATCTCTCATCAGTCAATATTTCACCACTACCAAAAATTAATCCGGGCTGAGTCTAAAGAAAAATGCAGGCGAGTTCAATATCGAGTGTTGGCGTGATGGACTGCTTGCGCCAGCAACTGTGATGGTGTCTAATCTAAACCTGCTCCGCTAAAATTTTTAGGATTATGATGATGTTTAAAGAGAATTTAGCAAAATACGCCGACCTGATTGTCAGAGTCGGGATCAATCTCCAGCCCGGTCAACGCCTGATTATTGGCGTGCCCCACTATCGAGTCAACATTGACGCCGCACCCCTCACTCACGAAGTGACACGGGCCGCCTATAAGACCGGAGCCAGGCTGGTCACGGTGTTGTGGGATACGCCGGAAATGGTACAGGCCCGCATCAAATATGCACCGGAGGGAACGCTCGGTGAGTATGAGGACTGGTTGGTCGAGGGTATGACACGTGCATTTAAAGAGGGCGATGCCGGTTTATATATTTCGTCGCCCCATCCGGGCAGCACCGATGGCCTCAATGATGAGCGTATCAATCAGTACTCCACCGGATTAGCAGCCTATGGCATGGACCTGCGCCGCGTCCTGATAGCGCATGCCAATTACAGCATCGTCGCCTGCCCCAACCCTATGTGGGCCGAACGCATCGGCATCTCCCTTGAAGAATTCTGGAACGATGTTTTTAATATTTGCCGCGTCACTGCCGACGATCCCATCACCGCCTGGGAAGTACATATCAGAGACCTGAATCAACGCGCCGCCTACCTGAACGGCCTCGATCTGAAAGCCTTGCATTTTAAGGGGCCGGGCACGAATCTGACGGTTGGGCTTGCTAATGGGCATGAGTGGTTGAGTGCACTGGCAACCAACGAGAGTGGTTTATCGTATGCCGTCAACATGCCGACGGAAGAGGTATTTACTACCCCACATCGTGATAATGTGGAAGGCTTTGTCACCGCCACCAAACCACTGGTTTACCGCGACACGATTATCGACGGTTTTTCGATAACCTTCAAAGGTGGTCGGGTTGTGTCCGCCAGCGCAGAGAAAGGCGAAGCACTGCTGCACAGCCTGCTTGAGATTGACGAAACGGTGCGTCATCTGGGCGAGGTGGCTCTGGTGCCGAGCAGTTCGCCCATTTCCCGCACCGGGCGCATCTATTACAACATCCTCTACGATGAGAACGCGACCTGCCATGCTGCTCTGGGCAACTCCTACCGGGTGGCAGTCAAAGGCGGCACGGCGATGACGGATGAAGAATATGCCCGTGCCGGTGGCAATACCGCCCCGCTCCATGCTGATTTCATGCTCGGTTCGCCGGAGGTGGATGTCGATGGCATTCTGGCGGACGGCAGCATGGAACCCCTCATGCGCAATGGCGAATGGGCCTTTGATGCATGACTTGCACAGTTGCCGTATCTCTGTTTGGTTGATGGGTAACCATAACTCCCCCATAAATGGAGGAGGATTGCTGCTCGCCTGAAAAATAACTCCGGTTTCGTGATTGAAATCGGGGTTATGGTGGTTATCACGCCAGTTCCTTTTGCGGCCCGTAAACTTCCCCCAGCCGCGAGGGATACACTTTTTCGCTCAGGCCATAGAATTCGCAGAAATTCATGATAAGTGGCTGCCATTTGTCGGGGTCAACATAATCGTTCTTGTGCGGAACCATCAGCGATTCCTCGATATGCACCCGCAGAATCTGAACCTCAATCCCGGCCAGATGTGAGTCGGCTGAACCAAACGGATGAATCTCTATCACCTTCGCCTCAAGCTGCACCGGGCACTCATACACACGCGGCGGTTGAACCATATCCGACGCTATCGGCGTTACCCCGGCGATTTCAAATTTGTTTGGTTCGTAGCGATAGCTCATCTTCTGCTTGTATTCCGGTACGGGGTTGCTGCCCGTTGTCAGCGCCAATCGATCTACCACATCGACCAGATCCGCCGACGGCAAATTGAGGACGCATTCGCCTTTCCGCCGCAGGTTATTGACCGTCTTTGAGCGTGTACTCATGCCCAGCATACACGACCAGCCCAGCCACCATGCGGATGACATCGGCGCGAGATTAGGTGATCCATCTTCATTGAGCGTGCTGATCAAAACGACAGGTGTTCCGAAATAGAGGATTTTTGGTTCAACGGCTCTATGCATGTGCAATCTCCTTGTTATTGACATACACATCATAGCGTTTTAGGCACATGCACATCTATCTGCTTCTTGCTGTCTCAATCTGGATAAGTCGTATGGCATAATGCGGGTTGTTGACACTATACCAGCCCCGGTTATTGAAAATGGGACGCGGTGGGTGCTACCCGGCATGAAATCTACACTAAGCAACTGCTCATATAATCGCTGTATACTGTCTGGGATACGGCTCTACATGGGCTGTTGTGATTGACGTAGAGGTAAAATAATGAGCAATCTCCGGGCAAAAAATAATGTCATTATTGCAGGAGGCATCGTGGCTTTACTGGTTGTGGTTGGCTTTCTTGCCTTCCGTGAAGAAGACAATACCAGCAACAACCTTTCAGACGAGCAAACTCAAGAAATCGTCCAGATGCCGCATATACATGGCCTCAGTTTTTCAGGCGATGGACGACAGCTTATTGTCCCGGCTCATATTGGACTGGTCATTTTCGAAGATAACCAGTGGTCGAAGCCCGACATACCCGCGCATGATTATATGGGCTACTCCGGCGTGGATGATGGCTTTTTCAGCAGCGGGCATCCCGGCGTTGACTCCGATCTGGTCAACCCGCTGGGGCTGGTCAGGAGTACTGATAGTGGTCACCAGATTACCACCATTGATTTCGCGGGCGAAACCGATTTCCATTTCATGGCAGTCGGATATGAAAACCACGCAATCTATATTCTGAACCCCCAGCCGAGTGCCTCTCTTCCCGCTGGACTTCATTATTCGCTGGATGAAGGTGAGACGTGGCAACCAGGCACCCTTGCAGGGCTGGAAGGCAGTATGACGCAGATCGCTGTTCATCCAACAAATACTTCGACGGTCGTTATTGCCACTCAGACCGGGTTATTTTTATCTGAAGACTTTGGGGATACTTTTACCCAAATTGGCGACACTGGCGCGGTTACTGCCGTCAGTTTCCATCCTTCCGGCGACAGCCTCCTGTTTGGAAATACACGCCTGTACACCTACGATTTTGCCAGCCAGACCGCCGAAGTGATTTCTAGCCCGGAATTTGTTGCATCCGATTTTATTGCCTTCGTCGCTACCAGCCCGGTTGGGCAGGACATAGCATTTGCAACCTTTGGCAAGGATATTTATCTTTCCCATGATGCCGGAGAGACATGGGTACAAATTGCCCGCGAGGGGGTAGGCATCAATTCGAATCCGGGCAGCGACGTTTCCGCCGTGGAGAGTCCTTTGCAGGATGGTCAGGAATTGTACGATCTGTACTGCGCATCCTGTCACGGGGCCAATGGTGAAGGGCAGTATCCTGAAAATCCTTACTTGCCGGATGCATCCGGTCTGGTGGGCGCACCACCGCACGACTCAACGGGGCATACGTGGCATCATCCCGATGCAGTGTTGGTCGAAATCGTCCAGGAGGGTCGTGCCATGCCCAACGTTCACCCAATGCCACCCTTCAAGGGCCAGCTCAGCGAGACTCAGATTATGGCTATTCTGGACCATATCAAAACATGGTGGCTGCCTGAACAGGTCTCAGCACAGGCGACGGCAAGCGCAAACTTTACCCCTGCCGCGCCTTGAAAAGATGAAGGTGGTAGGAGGGAATTATTGACTGATGAGAGATTTTCGGACAGCATGTATGCTGTCCCTACAAAGTGGCTTAATCAAGGGGGCTAACTGTAGGGACCGGATAATGCAGTTGACACGGGACGCGGTGTACCGCGCCCCTCCGAAAAAATACCGGAGGGGTTGGTTATACCCGTTCGTTGATAACCCGTATTATTTTCTTAAACCGCATCATCCCGTCCGCCAACAATATAAAACAAAAAGGTACAAGTCTATGATTTTCAAACGAATACTATTTTTACTGATCCTTTTGGTGCCGATTCTAAGTGCCTGCAAAAGTGACGCGCAGGGACGGCGGTTGGCAGATGAATTACCACTCGATAAACAGCGACCCACCTTTGCCTTTTTCTTCACCGATGGGTGAGCGCCCTGCCAGCAAATGGAACCTGTCGTGAACAGGTTAGAAGGGGACTATGAGGACCGGGTGAAATTCGTATATCTCAATGCCAACGAAGATGGTAAGCAAGCCTTTCAAGCAGGGAACTTTCGGGGGCATCCTGCTTTTGTGTTGATGCGTCCTGATGGCGAGGAGTTGTGGCGACAATTTGGCATCGTGGACTATTCGTTACTTGAAACGGCTATCGTCGAGGCACTTGAGCAGTAGAACGGGAAAACTGACATGACACATTCACAATCTGCCCTACGCCGGGCACGATGGACGCGGGCTTTTGCCAGTCACTGGCTGCTCGTTTTTGTCGTTCTATTCGGCCTATTTAATCTCCTGCCCTTTCTTGCACCTGTATTCATGCATGCTGGGTGGGAGTCGGGTGGCAATACCATCTACACCATCTATTCGGCTTTCTGTCACCAGATGGCCCAGCGCTCTTTTTTCCTGTTCGGGCCAGAGGTGATGATGAACGCCGATGAACTACCGATTGCCCTGACTGGTAATCTGGGGGCCGACACGCTTTCCCTGCGACAATTTCGTGGAAACGCCGCTCTGGGTTGGAAAGTAGCATGGTCGGATCGGATGATTTCGATGTACGGCGGGGTCTGGCTGGCGGCTCTCGCATTTGCGTTTCTGCCGCGTCTGCGACGCCATCGCCCCATTGCATGGTGGCAATTTGTACTCCTGATTTTGCCGATGGCAGTTGATGGAGCGACCCATTTTATCAGTGATTTAAGCGGACTTACTGAGGGCTTTCGTTATCAGAATGAATGGCTGGCAGCGCTAACGGGGGGTGTATTGGGCGATGGTTTTTACGCCGGTGACTCGCTCGGATCATTCAATTCATGGATGCGATTAGGAACAGGTTTACCCTTCGGAATTGGCTGTGTAGGTTTTGCTTTCCCCTATATTGACCGACATGCCAGCGAAGTCGTGCAGTATCTCACGGTAAAAATTGACCGTGTTGCACAACTTCAGACATATTCCGCCGATTTACTGAAGGAATGGCACGAGCAATCCCGTGATGCAAAGTGAGTCGCCAGAATGGGTATACCGGAAAGATTTTGACAAATGGTATAATAGACCGCGATGAGGGGAATCTCTTTGCACTCAGGTGCAATCTCCGTTTAGCTTAAATCTCCGTTCCCCTCAACATTACACCGGCGGGCAGTCGTCTCCAGACTGTCCGCTTTTCTTCACCCCAAATCAGGATGTTTGACACGGTACAACCCTTCCATTCACGCCTATCATGATTAAAAACAACAGCGGACGCATTCATTCGGGCCATGACATATCATGCCCCTCCAACCGCCACACTTCGGAGGGGTCGGGTACACCCGATCCCGTTTCAAAAAATGGAGTACATACCGTCCGCCGGGAGTTGAGGATACCCTATGACAACCATTCTCGTCGTGGATGACGAAGCCAACATCCGCAATCTGGTCAAAGCCTATCTTGAAGCAGACGGATTTGCCGTCGAGACCGCCGCCGATGGCACGAGCGGCTTACAGGCATTTCGCCGCTACCAGCCTACCGTCGTGATTCTCGATATTATGCTGCCGGGCATGGATGGCCTTGAGGTATTGCAGCACATCCGGCGCGAGTCAGATGCCTACGTGCTGATGCTGACCGCAAAAACCGAGGAAACCGACCGCGTGATTGGTTTGACGGTGGGAGCCGATGATTATCTGACTAAGCCCTTCAGTCCGCGTGAATTAGTGGCGCGGGTTAAAACCATCCTGCGCCGTGATCGCCGCCCCTGCGCCGACGCTAATACACCCCACCTGCACTTCCCGCACATCGAGATTGACTCGAACAGTTACGAAGTGCTGGTCAATGGCGAACCTGTCGAATTAACCACCCTTGAATTCGACCTGCTCAAAGTGCTGGCAGTCCATGCCGGGCGGGTGCTCTCGCGCGAACAGCTTATCGAGCAGGTGTGGGGCTACGATTTTTATGGCGATACCCGCGTGGTGGATGTGCACATCGGGCACATTCGCCAGAAACTTGAGCAAGACCCCGCCAATCCGCACTTTATCACAACCGTGCGCGGCGTGGGGTATAAATTTGTGGGCGACTGAACATGAAACTGGTCGGCAAACTGTTCCTATCCTATCTGGTAGTGATTGTGGTAGGGCTGGCGGTGATTGCCATCTCCATGTCCTATACTGCGCTGGCGAGCTTCGAACACGAGATGATGGGCAACGGCTTCGGTGGGGGACGTCGCCACATGCAGGCTATGCTCGATGAGCAGGTGGAGCAGAGTTTTGAAGATGCTGTTAACAATTCCCTGCTGCGCTCGTCGGTGGCGGCAGTGATCGTGGCAGGCATCGTGAGCCTGTTCATCAGCCAGCGCATCACCCGCCCGCTGCGGCAGCTTGCTCATGCCAGCCAGCAGCTTGCCGCCGGGCAGTATCCCGAACCGCTCCAACCAAAATCACGTGATGAAATAGGCGAGTTGACGCATCATTTCAACCAGATGGCCCACTCGCTGGCTGAGCAGGAGCAGCTTCGCCAGCAGCTTATCGCCGACATCAGCCACGAACTCAAAACGCCACTTGCCACCATCAAAGGCTACATGGAAGGGTTGCAGGACGGCATTATCCCCGCCACTGATGACACTTATCTGCTCATCCAGCAGGAGGCTGATCGCTTGCAGCGGCTGGTTCATGACTTGCAGGAACTCTCGAAGGCTGAGGCAAGGCGCATTGACCTTCACGAAACAAATGTCAATGTTAAGGAACTCATTACCTCTACCGTGTCATGGATTCGTCCTCAATTCGAGGGCAAATATCTGGACCTCGCTACTCGCCTGCCCGATGACTTAATCACCGTGCGCGGTGATGTGGACCGCCTGCGACAGGTGCTGCTGAATCTGCTGGGCAATGCCCTGAATTACACCCCCTATGGCGGCAATGTCACGGTGAGCCTGACAGCGGACAACGGTCAGGTGGATATTGCCGTGCAGGACAGCGGCGTTGGCCTGTCCGCACAGGATCTTCAGCGGGTGTTTCAGCGTTTTTACCGGGTGGATAAATCACGGGCGCGGGCCAGCGGCGGCAGCGGCATCGGCCTGACCGTCTCCAAACATATTGTTGAAGCGCATGGCGGTTCGATTCGGGCTAGCAGCGATGGTCCCGGTCAGGGCAGCACCTTTACCGTCACCCTGCCAAACTTTACAGAAACTTCATAAAGCGAACACATCAGCTTTATGGAGCACTGCAATAATGATCAACAAATGAACAGGGTATCCCTACCAAAAGGACGTGCAACGGCACGTCCCTACAAAACCCGGACAAATCTGTAGGGACGCCCAACGGGGCGTCCTGGGGGTAAACTAACCAACGAAAGGACAATTCAATGTTACGCAAACTGATGTGGATTAGCGCTGGTGTATTGATTGCAGTATTGGCCTTTAGCGCCATAACAACGTATGCTCAGGGTCCCGGCAACGGGAACGGACGCGGCTTCGGTCCGCATCACAATCCCAGTGACTGCCCCTTCTTTGATGGTGAGACAGCGCAGGGTTACGGCCCCATGATGGGTCGTGGCGGTATGATGGGACAGCAGGGCGGTCAGGGCTACGGCCCCATGATGGGTGGGCGTTTCAACGCCGATTTCGAACCCGTCGAAACACTCGACGCAGCCGTTGAAGTCGCCAACAATTACCTCAGCGATGAATACACGCTCGGTGAAGGCATTGAACTCACTGAGGGCTTCTATTTCCCCGTCTACGAAAATGACGTAGCCGTGTTTGAACTGTGGATTAACCGCGAAACCGGCTTCGTAATGGGCATGCAGATGAATCGCTTCGGCATGCGTTTCTGGGCGGATGACGAGATCGACTTCACGCTGGAAGATGCCACCGCCGCTGCCAGTGAATATCTGGCTGAAGGACAAACGTTGGGTGAGGCACTGGTGATTGAAGATCACTACACCTTCACCGTCCTTGAGGGTGATGCTATCGTGGCGCTGTTCAAGGTCAGCGGCCACACCGGGCATGTCATGATTTTCGAATAGCCCGAACATATCCTCGTCCCGACCCCTGTCTCGCAAGGACGGGGGTTTTTTGTTGCGGTGAGGTGATGAGGCAAAATAACCCGTTTAATGCGCCGGAGGAAAATCCCCGACCAGGCAAATCAAAGTGCACTGATGCAGCTAAAAAGTAAACGGTAAAGAGTGATGAGTCGGGTCTGTTGGCTGGCGGACGCCATGTATGGCGTTCCTACGGGAGTCGTGAGTAATCGTAGGGACAGCATACATGCTGTCCGTGACGGTTTTATACCCGTTTATTTCGGAAAACTGCATAAGGCACTTCTTGAGTCCCCTTACGGGACTTTGCCGTTCATAGCGCCCGAATTCAATCGGGTGCGGCAACTTTCCAATTGCCGCAAGCACTTATCCCGCGCATTGGTATAATAACACCATTCGATTTACAGGTCCCGTTCCTTGTGCAGCTTGAAAAATTAACCGGGTAGGTGATGAGTCGGGTCTGTTGGCTGGCGGACGCCCAACGGGGCGTCCCTACGAAACACCGCGATTTACCGTAGGGACAGCATACATGCTGTCCGTCACACCGTAAATATGCGGTCAATGCACTGTGACGATAGCACGCCATTGACCATTACCCGATGAATTCGGAAAACCGCACAAGGAACGACACAACATTATTGCCTACAAACCCTCGGAGAATATTGATGTCATAGGCATCAAGTTAAGGAAAATCACGGGCCAAAAGCTGAAAAGTAGCGGGGCGTGTTTTTCTTTTCTGAATGCTACAGCGAGCGAGG
>JAKEEQ010000414.1 GCA_022616515.1 Chloroflexota bacterium
CCCCCTCTGTCGCTAGCGCGACATCTCCCCCCATAAATGGGGAGAGAAGCTTGATGAAGCCATTTTGAGCGAGCTTCCCTTATCTTTACACCTATGGGACGCCATATATGGCGTCCCTACGGATGGGTTTGGGGATTAAATCAAATGAACGGGCAACATCGGGTATCGTAGGGACGGGATACATCCCGTCCGCCAGAACTGTCCCTGCGCCCGCATGTAATTTGCTAATCACCGCTAACGACGGCTTCTTCACTTTTTGCTTCGCGCTCGACAATATCGACTTTCTCACCCTTATCGCCCTCCGACCAGCGAATGCGGGGCACAATATGATCGGGGATAATGTGGTCTTTGAATTGGATGACGCGCGTCAAAACGCTTTCCACCAGGGAATTCTCTAAATAACGCGGCTTTAGACCAAGATCAAGCAGCTTGCTGTGCTTGGGATTGTAGTGATGGACTTCACTCTCGACACGCGGGTTTTCATAGTGTGCGATTTCCACGTCAATTCCCAGATGCGCCGCTGCCCGCTGCACAATCTGGGCAAGCTGCATCACGCTGAAACTTTCGGTGAATTGGTTGAACACACGCATTTTACTACCCGCAGACGGCGGATTGAGCATCGCCAGTTCCACACATTGCAGCGTGTCGCGAATGTTCAGGTAGCCGCGTGTTTGCTGCCCTTTGCCAAAAACTGTCAGGGGAATTCCGACCACTGCCTGGACACAAAAGCGATTCAAGGCCGTGCCGAAACTCTCATCATAATCAAACCGCGTTAACAAACGGTCATCAAGATTGACCTCATCGGTTTCAATGCCATACACCACACCCTGATTGAGATCCGTCGCCTGCAAACCCCAGATGCGGTTGGCAAACATGATGTTGTTGCTGTCATGGACTTTGGTCAGGTGATAGAAGGAGCCGGGCTGTTTGGGGAAAGGCAGTGTATCGCGGCGGCCATTGTGCTCAATCTCAATATAGCCCTCTTCAATGTCAATATTCGGTGTGCCATATTCACCCATTGTGCCAAGTTTAATCAGGTGACACGCCGGGGCAAAGTCACGTATGGCAAACAGGACATTTAAGTTGCCGATCACATTATTTTGATGCACAAATGTCGCGTGGTGGACATCAATCATTGAGTAGGGGGCGCTGGGAATCTCACCGTAATGAATAATTGCCTCTGGAACAAAATTTTTTATAACCCGGTGAATAAAATCCCAATCCTGAATGTCACCAACGAACATCTCAATCGTTTTGCCGGTTACTTGTTTCCAGACATTAACCCGTTCATGGAGTGATTGGATAGGCGTCAGGCTGTCCGAACCGCGCTCCAGATGCATCCGGCGTCGCGTAAAATTATCGACAACGGCGACCGCGTGGCCCTGCTTTGAAAAATACATCGCGGTCGGCCAGCCCAGATAACCATCACCGCCAAGAATCAATACACGCATGAATTGCTCTCCTAATCTCACCAACCCTGCAAGAAAGGATACGGGGTGGGGACGTATTTCCTCTACAAATTCAACACCGAGTTATATCACACGTTGCGGGATTTGGGCAGATGAGATAGGGAAACTTAGAGTTTGATATTTTCCCAGCCGCTGTCACTGGCAGGCTTGTCGGTCGAATTGGTTGGGCGCAGACCCTGTGCCATGCGCGTTGAACTTGCAGGAATGTGGGATTCTAATTGTGACCCACTGTTGCCGTCTTTATCCTGCACAGGAATATAGGTGCTTATGCGGGTTCCCTGACCAACTGTGCTGCTGATATTTAATTCGCCACGCAGCATCTCAGCGCGTTCGCGGAGATTGACCATGCCGAGGCTGCCACGCTTGTGATAATCCGTGGTGATATCTTCAACATTGAAACCGCGCCCATTATCTTCAATTTCAACCAGAATGTACGGGTGCTGGACAATGAGGCGTGCCCATATGTTGGATGCTTCCGCATGTTTTGAGGCATTGTTAATGGCTTCTTCAATGATGTAGAAAATTGTGCCCTGTGCTTCTTCATTCAGCAGCGATTCTACCTGTGCATCTGCTTCAATGGTGACTTCTTGCCCGTAGGTTTCTTTCATCTTGTGGGCAAGTTCCTCTAATGCCGCAATCAGCCCCTTGTTTTCAAGGACGAGTGGGCGCAGGCTGAAGAGAAGATGGCGAATCTCCTTTACCGTTTTGCCAGCGAGATTCTGAACCTTGGTGAGTTCTTCATAAGCTTTCTGATGGTCGCCGTTTTTCATGTACCGCTGGATAACACTGCTAACGGATGAGATCAAAGCAATGGTCTGGGTAGGGCCATCGTGGAGATCACGCGAGAGCTTTTTGCGGGCCTGCTCATCAATCGAAACAATGCGCTCTTTGTCTTCAATCAAGGTCTGGTATAGTACGGCGTTTTTTAGCGCAATCGAGATCTGGGTTCCAATCACGCCCATTGGTTCAGCGGCTTTGTGATCGAATGCATCGGCCTCTACAGAGCCAAATACTAAGACACCATAGCTCTCATAACCGACCCGGAGTGGGATAGCCAGCAGCGAACGTGCATTTTGAAACGCGGTGTAGTGTCTCAGTTCGGGGTCCTGTTTTCCCGACTCACCAAAGACAGGTTCGTGGCTTTCCAGCGCGTTTGCCAGTATTCCTTCGCGGGCCGGTGAGGAGACCGTTAGATCCTGGCGATTGAGCAGGCGGGCCGTTGCGACGTGCAGCAAGTTGTCTTCCTGACGAAACAGCATCGCAGCACCAATGAGATTGGTAGCGGTTTGCTTGTTAAGAGCGAGTTGCCCGACTTCAAGTGCTTCATTCAATGTGCTGTTATAATCCAGCGTACCGCCAATTTTGCTCGAAAATTTATAGACAGCATTGGCGCGTTCTAACTCTTTCTGCAGACGGGTGAAAGCTTCTCGACCACCTGATTGGCGATAGTTGAACAAAAATCGCACCAGCAGACCACTGCCAATTCCGGTAACGACTAATCCGAGCATAGCAAACAAACCGATAATCATCGCTTTGTCTGTAAAGCCGATATACGCAATAATGATGAACAGCAACACAGCAATGCCCAGTGCCGCCAGCACTTGATAGGAGATGGAGTGGATCTGATTTTGAGTGGTCTTTAAGACGGAACGAAAGCGCGTTTGTGTTGACATGGGCAGAATTTACTCTGGTTAACCGGAATACCTCTCATTATATTACCAGAAACCAGCCTCGCCATTCCAACCGACTTGATTCGGATTTTCTTAACGCTTTCCGAGTGCGACCTTGCCCGGCAGCTACACCGCCGACCTCACCCGCCCCAATACAACCAGTGCTACTATCATCAGCAGGCTGCTGCTTACCAATTCCAATCTGTGCCAGTTTCCTTCAAAGGTGGGGATCGTGAACAGAAATGTTTTGATGGGCAGCATTTGCTTCTCGCCAGTTTCGATATTGATTCGGAAAATATCCTGCGAGTACAAACTGTCCAGAATCAACCAATTTTCATCGGAGGAGAGATAGAGGCGAACCGTATCGGATGGAGGATGCTCATGCAGAATTTTTCGCTGGCTGCCATCAGGATTAATACGTACGAGATAAAACGTGTTGCCCTCCTTCATCGTCGTGATGATCCAACGATGGTTCTGCACGAAGAAGACAGTGGTGTAAATCAGCAGCGGGTCAATTGGCGTAAAATCGCGGGCCTCTACAAAGATCACCGCATTTTCCAGAAGTGTTTCAGTAACAAATGTCTCAAGATTAAACCGGACCAGTGCGTTTTCGGG
>JAKEEQ010000415.1 GCA_022616515.1 Chloroflexota bacterium
GTCAGTTGCTTGCTCAAGGGCATGGGCTACACCAAGTTCATAAAATACATTTGAGTTTAATCCGGTTAAATCAGCTATAATTAGATCAGCCTCAATAATGCCTGGAATTATACTTCTCAAGATGTTGTGCTGATGCCAATCAGAGTCTGCTCTAGTTATAGTAAAACTCGATTCTTCAAACGCAACCTTAATGCAGTTTTCGTAAATATTTTCAAGACTAGGACTGAACGGCATAACAACGAAGATTTTGGGCATCTGGTTTTCCTCAAGCAAGTTCTTAAATAGCGAATGGTTGTAATTGTAAGTTAGTTATAGCAATTACTTATATCTTTAGAACCGAATACTGGTTAAGGTCGCCAGTGTTACCGTCGGCGCGATAAGTGATGATTTCCTGAAGACCCGTTGCGCCAATAAGGGCCTGATGCTCGTCGTCATCAACATAATGAGCATAACGGGTTGCAGTTGTGTCACGCTGCCAATCGAGGAGATAATCATGCCTCTCAACGCTCCAGTCAGCATCCCACGAAATAATGCGTTTTCTAAAACGTTGGTATTCGTAAAAACGCCACACGGCAAAAACCAACCATCCGCCCGACGCAATATGGTCGGTGAGTTGAGCCATCAAATGCTGACGGTTTTGATAACCCGGTATATGATGGATGACGCCAAAGAGAACGACGAGATCATATTGGCCGGAAACATGCAGCCGCTCAACAATGTCCTGCTGCGTGAGCGTCAGGTTGTTGACCTTGTCCGCCAGCAAATGACGGGCAAAATCCAATAACTGAGCATTGTTGTCAATGCCGTGATAGTCGATGGGATTGGGGAGATTTTCTGTCAGAAATGCGCCAAACCGACCGTTGCCGCAGCCCACATCAAGGACACGGATGCTGCCCTCGTATTTTTGAATATGTGGTAATAATTGCAGCCAACCGGGCCACGCCGCGCCGCGTGTTTCATGGAAATCGGACGCAACTGTTTCATAGAACCGCTTGTTTAGGTCGTTCAGCCGCCGAATGGTGTCGCGATCCATACCGATGTTTCCGGGTCTACATCAACAAAGTCTTCAACAGGCAAAATTTCAATCTGGCGAACGCCGACATTCGTTTGGAACGTGTCAACATTTACACCTTCATGGATCAGACCTGCCCAGCAATTCTGGGGGTTCCGTGCGTCAAAAATCTGCGTCATGCGGATGCCGCCCCATACCACCGCCTGCTTTTCTTCGGCAAGATAATAGAAGGTATCGTCAAGTTCAGGGTCTTCGACGACATCAAGCTCGGCGGGATCGGCAATCGCCCAGCGCCATTGAAAGTCGGATGTCGAGGTCTGGCAGGAAATGCCAATCCGCCACGCACCGTCACGCTCAAGATAACCCAGCGAGTTGGTTTGCTGGTCGAATTCGTAAATCGTGCCAGGGAAGGGTCCGTGTGTGCGCACAGGGGTACGCCCATAATTTTTCATCGTCAACCAGAAGGTGAGTACATCGCCCTGTTCCATGGTCAACGTTTCCAGTGTGGAGCAGCTACCCTCCGGCATTGGAATCTTTTCGCCGACGGTGGTCAGGTCGTTGTAGTAGGCTTCGCCCCACTTGATGACATCAAAGCAAACTGTACCGCCGCTGGCCTGCGCGGCGATTTCCATTTGCGGCAAACCGCCGTTCTCAATAGTGACGCTGCGTTGCCGAATAACACGCTGGCCTTCAGCATCCTGGGCAACGGCTATCAAGTCATAGGTTCCATCGGCGGGCGGTTCATAACCATCATCGACGCCACCGTCAAAGTCAAACTCGTGATTGCCCTCATCACCCTCTTCGCGTCCTAACAATCGCTCGGCAAGATAAATGCGTACACCGTCCTGATTTTCCAGATACACCTGCAAGTCGGCGGGTTTGGTGAGGTAGACATTGACGCGAATCCGGTCACGGACGCCATCCTGATTGGGGGTGAAGAGTTCAGAACTGAGTTCAAAGGCCGGGATAAGCGGGAGTTGCGAGTCAGCATCTTCTATTCCCAGTGTGCCCGTTTCGGTTTGTGATTCGCCATCCTCACCAACCGCCGTCAATGTCCACGTATAAATTCCGTTGGGCATCAAGCGGCGGTCAACCACACCGTCAAATGTCTCGCCTTCATTCACATAACCGTCTACAACGCCACTAAACTGGACACTGTAATCGCCTTCGCTGCGCTCATTTCCGCTGCGAAAGTAAAAAATCTCGCCCGTATCCTGATTTTCAAAGGTGATAGTGACTTCTGCGTTGCGCGAGATTTCATAGCTCAGCACTGCAATATCATTGTCGCCGTCTGCGTTTGGCGTAATGACATCGGTTGACATAGATGCGTTAGCAATCAGGTCCGATGGGGGCTGGAGAACAAATACACCGACAATGCTAACAAAAATCAGGGCGATGATGATGCCTGCAATCAGAAGTGGTTTAGGTAACTGCATTTGATGTTCCTGCTGATCGATTTCGAATCGAGCATTATTTTAGTTGATTTTCGTGGACAGATGTAGCCTCGAACGCTCTATGCTTACCTGACAGCCCATATAAAAAAAGCTCCCACAGTGGGGAGCCGATTTTATCGCGTGATGATTGTTTTAGTAGGACGCGCTGTAGTAAACATATACTGAGCCGCTGCCCAGCCAGCTCCATACCCATGCTGCATCGGATATGGATAGATTTACACAGCCGTGACTCTGGCGATAGCCAAACCCGTTATGCCAGTAAGTGCCGTGCAAGCTGATTTCGCCGTCAAAATACATGGCGTAGGGCACATTTTCGAGGCGATAGGCATCTTCACGCCCCTCTGCGCCGCTCATCGGCGCATTGATATTACGCCCCCACACTTGAAAGACTCCGGGATTGGTGTCCCAGCCGGGCAATCCACTGGACACCAGCGTGGCAAAAACCATGTTACCACCTTCATAGGCTGTCAATACCTGCTCATAGAGGTCCACCGCGACCCAGCGACCACCCACTCCGCCGGGATTAGGCGCTGGTTTCACAAGGCCCACTCTGGTTTGCACTACCCATATATTGGGGCCAACCAGATACCAATTCCAACCACCAGCGGCCTGCGTAGCACAAACAGTGATGCGGGTATAGCGATAAATCCGATATTCAGGCGTCTGAACAGGTTCACCACCGGGCGAGGCGCTGGCGTAATGATTCTGCAATATCCAGCCAAAGGCGTAGCCGGGGTAACCAGTCATCGCAACACCGCTGAAATAGGAGGGGTCAACCTGTTCGAGATGGCTGCCGTGCATCCACTCGCCTACGTTAATTTCGTACCAGTCGCCAATTTTCTGGCGCGGTGTAATGAAGTGATAGCCTTCCTGAAAGGTATACAGAATATCGTTTCCGCCATAGGCACCATCATAGACATTAGCCGGAGCAGTTTTTACGCGGAAAAACTCATAACCGCCAACAATGCCCATATTGACACCGATATTTTCGCCGGGGCCACCTAACTGGCAGTCCTGCATATCGGTGTAAAGTTCGGCGGTGGGTGGGTGGATGATTGCTTCGACAGGGCGCTCAACATAGCCAAAAACGGTTATCAGCAATACCATTAAGAAAACGCCCATACGCAACAAATTCTTCATTGAGAGGGTCTCCTCTGACGTAAGTGTATCTCTATGACGGTTCCGCTATTAGGATACTTACCGGCTGCCAACCCCACAAGACTTTTTCAAAAGCGCGGGCAAAACGTAGGAATCACCGGCCTCGCTCAATGGCTTTGCGGGCGATGTTATCGACCATTCCCGGCGCGATGAGTTTTATCCACTGGGCGATTTTGCCGCGTGTCGTCATCACGACCTGACGCTTGCGTTTTGCCATTGCATCAATGATGATTTCAGCACATTCCTCAGCCGACATAATCCCCTGTTCGCTGATATGACTCTTGCCGATCACCGCACCGTCGCTGCCGAGAGCCTGCTTGCGGATGTCGCTTTTGACGAAGCCCGGATAAATCATCGTGACATCAACGCCTGTATCCTTTAGCTCGATGCGCAGGCTGTCAAAAAAGCCTGCCATCGCATGTTTACTGGCGGCATAAAAGGCGCGGGTGGGAACGCCCGTCTTGCCGCTCAAGCTGGAAATACCGACGATCAAGCCGCCAGCCTTCTTCAAGTGAGGAAGCGCGTAGTAGGTGCAGTAGACGCTGCCAAAATAGTTCACGCGCATAATTTTTTCCATCATGGACAGGTTTTCAACATTCTCGAACACGGCAAAGGTGGTAATGCCTGCATTGTTAACCAGTACATCAATCCGTCCATAGGCATTAACAGCTTCGTTGATGAGATGCCTGCACTGTTCCTCAACGCCAACGTCGGTAGGCACAACGGTTGCCATACCGCCTTTTTGTTCACAGACATCGGCGACTTCTTGAAGGGCTTCTTCGCGCCGAGCGGCCAGCACGAGCCATGCTTTTTGCTCGGCGAGTTGCAGGGCGAGAGCCTTGCCGATGCCGCTGGACGCTCCGGTGATGACAACCACCTTTTCATAAAATGGGGTTTCTGACATTTTCTGGCTCCTGTGTTATTGTTGGGCATTATTTGCTGCTCTCAACTGTGACAAAATCTTCATGGAAAATCAAACTTTGACTGCTATTGATGGAATCCGGGTAGGCCACGCTCATAATCTCGACGGCCCTACTGGCTCCACGGTCGTTATCTGCCCACCGGGAACCATTGGCGGCGTCGATCAGCGGGGTGGCGCTCCCGGCACTCGTGAAACAGACCTGCTGCGCCCGATGCATCTTGTCCAACAGGTGAACGCCATTCTCCTGAGCGGCGGCAGTGCCTATGGACTGGCTGCTGCTGACGGGGTAATGCGCTACCTTGAAGAGCATAACATCGGATATAAGGTTGGTGAACGCGGTGTTGTCCCGATTGTGCCCGCCGCTATTATTTTCGATCTGGATATTGGAGAACACAAGATTCGACCCGATGCGGCGATGGGCTATTTTGCCTGCGAGAATGCCTCGTCAGACGTGGTGCAGCAAGGCTCAGTGGGAGCCGGGGCGGGGGCACGGTGCGGCATGGTCATGGGACCGCCGCTCGGCGTCAAATCGGGTATTGGTAGTGCGGCCATTGAGTTGGGCGATGGAGTTATCGTGGCGGCGCTTATGGTTGTCAATGCTCTGGGTGATGTGGTGAACGAACACGGAGAGATAATTGCGGGGGTGCGTAATCCCGAAGGCAAAGGGTTTTTAGGAGCAATGAATATTTTCACGCAGCTAGCCACCCAATCTATCACAGAAGATGTTACCCCCAGCAATACGGTTATTGGCATCGTCGCTACCAATGCCCGGCTCACTAAAGAAGAGGCCAATAAGGTCGCACAAATGGGGCAGGATGGCGTGGCACAGGCAGTACGTCCCGCGCATACTATGTTTGACGGCGACACGATTTTTGCGCTGGCAACGGGCAGTGCCGGACGCGGCAATGTGAATGTTATCGGCGCATTTGGGGCGGAAGTGGTCGCGCAGGCGATGCGAAATGCCGTGCTGAATGCAACATCACTGGCAGGTATGGTCAGCGCTGCGGACCTCTAAGATTGGTTTGATTAACTATTGAAAATCTACTTGATCGTGAGCCTGTCGAGCATATCTTTCCAGCGCGGCTTCCCACAGGTGTTGGATGTCGTCACCGGTATCGCTGCCTCCGGTATTGAGCGTGGTTACAGCGTTCTCTTCAATAATGCGCAAGGTTTTGGCGGCGATGCCAATTGCTGACGTTGCGATGGTCTGGAAAATCGCATTTCCTATCAAGACGTGGCCCAGATCATTCAGGTGACATGCATCCGGGTGCAGGGTCCAGTCTGCGCCGCCGAGCACCGCCTGTGCATCGACAAACAAGGCATTTTGTTCCTGCGCGACAAGGCGAATAGCGGAGTTGTAAAGCTTCATCAGCTTATGGTCCCACTTTACCCACGTTGGGTGAGTCGCCGGGTCATTGCCGCCTTTGCCATAAATCTGGTGATACGTTCCAACCAGCACGATTAAGGCGTTGGTCTGACTATTGATGTCAGCAACAATCGTTTCGAGGTCCTCAACATAATCTTTAATTGGCATACCGGAGCGCATATCATTCAGCCCCTGCGCCAGTATAACTAAATCAGGTTTCAAGTCGATGCAGTGCCGGTGGTAGCGTTCGAGCAGACTTGGCTTGCATGACTGGATATAACCGGGGCAGCGAGGAGAAATTACGCTGGCTGGCAGGGCACGATTAAACACAGTAAGTGGCTCATCCTGAAATTTTCGCAAAAGGGTCGCTACTACTTGATTCCATTCATTTGAAGCCTCGTAGGCGCACATTCCATAGGCAATACTGTCACCGAGCACGACCATTCGTTGGAAAGGTCCGGTTTTATGGGGGGTCATCTGCATACCTCAAATAAGTTAAAAACAGTCGAGATCGTATTCTGTCGGACTTGCCAGCGGTTTTCAATCCCACAGAACTGGATACAATGGTAGTTGTCTTAGTTGCCGCCAGAAAGACTTACCAATGCAATCGTTTGATAACTGGATACCGAAAATCTCCGATGTGCTCTCAGGTAACCGCGTGGTTATCGATGGATACCGCTATACTGCACCCTCACTGGATACAGGCGATTTTGGGCGCAAGGATTATGACAATCAATTCATGTGGGATTCGTGTTTCCATGCTATCGCGTGGCGCTTAGTCGATCCGGTGATGGCGCAGGACGAACTTATCAGTCTGGTATCGCGTCAGGTGACGGATGGCCCTGATGCGGGAATGATTCCACACTGCAATTACTGGCGCGGTGGAGGGGCATGGCTGTGGGGTCAGGATGACCGCAGCGCCATCACCCAGCCTCCGCTGGTCGCCGTCGCAGCAAGCCTTGTTTTCGAGCGCAGCCACGATCAAGCATTTCTTGAAGCAATTTATGAGTCGAATCGTGCCTATCACGACTGGTTCGATGCTCGACGTGATATTGACGGAGATGGTCTGGTAACGCTAATCCATCCGTGGGAGGCCGGGGGCGATGCCTTGCCGCGCTGGGATAGGGCAATGAAATTGAAGTCGTTCAGTCATGAGGCTGGACGTGATGCCCGGCTCAATCTGGCACGTGTTGTTACGGAACACGAAGGTAATGCGGCAACCCTCGCCGAAGCGGGCTGGTTCAGTATAAAGACGCTGGATTTTAATGCCATCCGTGCGGCCGATATGGAAGCGATGGGAAAAATTGCGGTTGTGCTTGGCAAGCACCACGATGTGGAGATGTGGCAGCAGCGCGTCGAAAGAATACGCGATGGGTTTCAGGCAAAAATGATGTTCGAGGACCGACCGTACGATCTGGAAGATCCGGAGGAACAACCAATTCGGCAGGATAGTGCCGGGCAGTTCATCACCTTATTCGGTGGCTTGCCAACCACCAGAGCAAGCACAGCAACTGGTGATGCGACTACAGGAGTCACGCTTCTGGACGCCGTTTCCCGTCACCACCACGCCGACTGATGCTGAGACATTTGCCCCGGACCTATACTGGCGTGGCAACGTGTGGCCGTGTGTAAATTGGCTTATCTATAAAGGATTACGCCGCTATGGTTATGATGCTTTAGCCGAGGAGCTTGCTGCTCGCAGTTTGGCCTTATTGGAACAATCCGGATTCTGGGAGTATTATCACCCGATTACCGGACACGGACTTGGCGGGAAGCAGTTTAGCTGGGCGGCTGTCATGGTGGACATGTCGGCTCCGGCATCTTAGGTCAATCTCGAAGGGGCAGTTGGGTGCATATGATCGAGTGTCGATATATCAATCTGAGAGATGAACAGGCCGCGCAAAGGTTGATTGAGGTCCAGAGAGCGGCTTACGAAGTTGAAGCCTCGCTGATCGGGTCGGATAATATTCCACCGCTCAACGATACGCTTGAGAAACTACGTAACAGCAACGAGACGTTTATGGGGGCCTATGCCGGTGAGACACTCATCGGCGCAATTTCGTATAAGATAGAAGGGAAGACCCTCGACATTCACCGGATGATGGTTCACCCGGATTATTTTCGACGAGGTTGTGCAACTATTTTGCTGCATCATGTCTTTAATGTGCCCGGCATCAAACGGTTTATCGTATCAACGGGCACAGAAAACGAACCGGCAAAACGACTGTACAAAAAACATGGCTTCGTAGAAGTTCATACCTTTGAAGTCAATGGGGGCATCCAGATCACTGAGTTTGAAAAGGGAATGGAATGAGTAACCGGAGTTGGTGGCAGCGGTTTAAATTGAGACTGCGTGTCATTTTGGACCAGTTGATGATGATACTTGACCTGCCAACCATCAATGATTCACCCGAACTGCGCATGGCCCGGCTGCGCCGGATATACTATGACGACGCGGATGTCAACGTGAAACACCGCCGGGTGCGCGACGTGCTGCGCGGTTATGTGCATAAGGACAATTACGTATACTATGAGCAAATTCTCTCGGTGGAGCGCGTCATTTATCACTCCGGCGGCAGGTTAGGTGGTCGAAGCTCGGCTTTGCTGTACCATACTCAGCACCTGGGAAACCGTATCGTAAACTTGATTGATGAACTTGAAGATATTGACGATGTAGCCAAATTGTATGGTGACACTACCTCTGACGCAGCTCGGCAGGTTCAGAATCATCGCGATACTATCCTGCGCCGTATCAAGGACGCACTGGAAGTACACCGGGCCATCCCGGCTCGTCTGGTCACTCTCGGCGCAACTCAGTCAGACCGTGACATCACCAGGCTTCAGGATCGGATTGAGCGATTGGCCCTTGAACTGGATGACATCGCCGCCACTTATGAGGAAATTGATGAGACGGTACGCGCCTTCGAAACTGGCGAGTATTCGAGTTTAGGCGACAAGGGTGGGTGATGTCGGTCGCCCCGCGAAATGGCAAAAAAGAACCCGCCTCCACGCAGGAGACGGGTTGCACAGTCTTAAGCAGTAACTTCTTCGATACCAGCTTCGCGGCGCAGAATATCCGCCTTATCGATCCGCTCCCACGCCACATCCAGATCATCACGCCCGAAGTGCCCGTAGGCCGCCACCTGACGAAATTGTGGTTTGCGCAGTTCCAGATCGCGTACAATGGCACCGGGACGCAAATCAAAGTGCTTCAAAATGAGGTCTTCAATCTGGTCCTGCGGAATTCTTTCCGTGCCGAAGGTTTCGATAGCTACCGACAACGGACGCGCCACGCCGATGGCATATGACACCTGAATTTCAAAACGATCAGCCAGTCCAGCCGCCACCACGTTCTTGGCAATATAACGCGCCATATATGATGCCGAGCGGTCAACCTTCGTGCCATCTTTGCCGCTGAAAGCCCCACCACCATGACGAGCCACTCCGCCGTAGGTATCAACGATAATCTTGCGCCCGGTCAGGCCAGCATCACCCATCGGGCCGCCAACCACAAAGCGTCCAGTCGGGTTGACAAAAATCTTGGTGTCATCATCCAACAGGTCCGCCGGAACAACGGGCTTGATGATGTGTTCGATAACGTCTTTGCGGATTTGTTCATTGGAGACATCCGGGGCATGCTGAGTGGAAATTAAAATAGTGTCAACGCGCTTCGGTATGCCGTACTGATATTCGACTGTAACCTGACTCTTGCCATCAGGCCGCAGGTAAGCCACCGTGCCGTCTTTGCGGGCTTCGCTCAGGCGGCGGGTCAGTTTGTGGGCCAGCGAAATCGTCAGCGGCATCAATTCCGGCGTCTCATTGCAGGCAAACCCGATCATCATCCCCTGATCGCCTGCGCCAATTGCCTCAATTTGGGCGTCGGTCATATGCCCCTCGCGGGCTTCCAGTGCTTCGTCGACGCCCTGTGCAATATCGGCGGATTGTTCTTTAATTGACACAATCACACCGCATGTATCGGCATCAAAACCGAACTTACCGCGCGTATAACCAATATCGGTAATGACATCACGCACCAACGCCTGAATGTCTACATAGGTACTTGTGGTGATTTCGCCAAAAACCAGCACGAGTCCTGTTGTCACCGAGGTTTCGCAGGCAACACGGGCATACGGATCGTCGGCTAAGATGGCATCCAGTACTGCGTCTGAAATCTGGTCACAAATTTTGTCGGGGTGTCCTTCGGTCACCGATTCGGACGTATAAAAGAACTTCGGTGATGACATAAAAGTGGTGTTACTACCCATGAAGCGTCCTTTCGAAAGCTCTGCTTGAACGAAAAAAGCCCTTGTCAGGACAATGACAGAGGGCACAATTGGCAACTTAGGTTAGCCATAAAAGAAACTGCGCTCTCATCTACCAGCTTTATCCCGACGGAATTAGCACCATTGACAGTGATGGGCTGGATCACTGCCCGGTTGCTGCGGTTTCATAGGGCCGGTCCCTCCACCGCTCTGGATAAGAACTTCATCTGATGTAAAGATGCGAGTGGCATCGTACCACAGGTTAATTTTCGGTGTCAAGCGTTCCGGTGGGTTGAGTAGTTTCCATTTCTTCCAATAAATCCAGCAGGGACTGGTTTGCCATTGCAAAGTTGCGCATCCGTTTATTAATGATGCCATCAAAATTTCCCTGATGGATAATCACCAGCAAATTCCCCGGACTGTTCTCGGCTTGCCGCAACGCCGCTGAGGTGCTCAACGAGTTCTTTTCAACCACCTTCGCCGCCACAACACCCGGCAGTGGACTCGCCCAATCATCCGGGTTATCTTTTGCCACAGGCAGCGTGTTTAATATGGTCGAACGCTTCACACCAAATTTCTCATGCATCAATAACTCACGAAGCTGTTCAAAGGGGATTGCCGTGTAATGCCCCGCGTCGTATTCGATGATGAGCCACCACCATTCACGCCCTTTGCCAAAGCGGGGATGCCCACTACGCCACTGCTGTAATGCCTCGTAAACAGTGGACGTCGCGGGGACGAGAATATGTGCGTTTACATCAGATTGAAGACGGTCATCAGAAATTGGCATTTAACACGCCTCTATGGTTGCTTTTAGAACTTTAATTTTGTGATGGACTCTGTGAATAAGTCTAACACAATAGTACTTTGACAGAAAGGGGGGCACCTGCACAATAATTACAACTGACTTCTGTAAAAAATCGTAAACAATTAAGCCAGAATTGAGGATGCTGTGATATAGTAAAGATGTGGTGGCTCCCACGTTGGAAATAGAGGAAAAAAATATATGACAGATTTGAGCATACAACAAGCGCAGGAAGAGGCTCAGCGTGCTATCAAACAGGGCAATATGTTCATTGAGCAAACCCGAACCAAGATGAAACAACTGGTCGATGACTTCGCCAGTGGTAAGCTCAATCGCGAACAATTTCACACGCTCTATGACCGCTACCAGTCTCAAATCAATGGGGTTAAGCTGCTCATTGCAGAAAATGATCCCACCATGTGGATTAACGCTCTTGACGGAGATGAAACCCTCAACATTCGCAAACGGCTCCTTGCGAAGGCTACGGGAATGGGCATCTACTTGAATAAGCAGGTTGGTCTATTGAATAAGCTTGGCAAGTTCAACGTAGACGGCATCGAAGTTGCACGGGTCATGCAAATATTCAAGGAAAAAATAGACAAAGAGGGCAGCCCAACCGAAGCAGAAATGCCGCATCTCCCAACCCAGATGCGCTACCCGCAGATGGTCATCGAAACTCAGAAATATGGCTGGTTCTTTCTGGCGAAGGGCCAGTTCACAACCATTATCACTGTGTTTTCCAAAGAACCAACTCAGGACCAGCGCGAGACCATGATTCGCCTGCTGCGCGACTTTGAGATTGCCAATGCCACACATCTACAGAAGCCGCATGTCACCGCCGACGACATTGCGATGCCGTTCAAAGTATTCGTGCAGCGCGAAGCAAAGTAAACCGCAATTATTCCTCATCAGACTCGGAAGGCGTGGGTGTTTGCTCACGCCGTATTTTTTTGCCAATGAAGCGCCAGCCTAACCAGCCCGGTACACCCACCACAATTGCCAGCGGGGCTACGAAAATGAGCAGCCAGATGGTTACATCAACGACGGCACGCAGCGCCACCACGAGTGAGTCAAAGGCATTGCCAATCGTCTCGCCCGGTTTCCACGGATTGTCCTCGTCCTCGTCTTCCTCCTCGTCATCCGATGCCTCAAATA
>JAKEEQ010000416.1 GCA_022616515.1 Chloroflexota bacterium
ATTACCGCTGCCGCGTTGCCCAGTGGCTCGCTGATCCGACCTTTGCTCAGACACGCACATCTCGCTTCGCGCACCTCGCCCCGTCATTCGCCAGCAGTATCTGAATCGGGCCAAGATCAATCATTACCCACAAGTGTGGAAGTGGTAGACTAGAAGGAGGAAAGGCAGGTTAGCAATGCAGGGATCACGTTTTGGCGACAGACAACTCGATAAACGGTTGGCAAGGATAACGGCGCAAATGCGTGCAACACCGCAAGCGAAATTGACACAAAGTATGCAGACCCTGGGGTCATGCAAAGCGGCCTATCGCTTTGTAAACAACGCTAGCGTCACCCATGAAGGTATCATCGCGGCGGAAGTAGCCGAAACGCATCACCGTGTGGCTCAAACAGGGCATCAGTTGGTATTGGCTGTTCAAGATACGACCAGCTTCAATTTCAGTCAACGCCATGCAGTAGAAGGATTAGGGGTGCTTGACGACAACCGCACCCCTGGCTTCTTTGCACAGTCGACGGTCGCGGTGAGTGATGAGGGGGTGCCTTTAGGTCTGTTGGGACAACAGGTGTGGGTCCGCCAACCCAATCATGCCCTTGATCAAGCAGCTCACAAACACAAACCGATCACGCAAAAGAAAGTTACAAGTGGCTGACCGGGTTGTATGAGACGGCAGCAGTGCCCGCGAAGGGGATATCTACGAGTTGTTTGAAGCGGGTAACCAGTATGGCGTTGACTACATCGTTCGTGCGGTGCGCAACCGATGCTTAGCAGATGCAGTGTCATAGTACGATGAGATTGGCAGCGTTTCACCTGTCGAACACTATCAAGTGGTGGTGCAACGACACGTCAATCAAGCTCAACGCCACGCCACCGTCGCGTTGCTCACGACCGTAACATTGCGACCCCAAACGACCAGTCGCTGCCCGTACCCTGCCGCTGACGCCTCAACAAGTGCATGTGGTTGAGGTCCGTGAAGTTGATCCACCCGAAACGGTCAAGGAGCCGTTGCATTGGCTATTGTTGACTTCATTGTCAGTTGAAACAGTCGATGATGCCCATCGTATAGTGCGTTTCTATACCTATCGCTGGCTCGTCGAACGCTTGCATTTGGTGCTCAAGAGTGGCGGCTGTCAATTTGAAGAAAGTCAGTTGCGCCACGTTGAGGCACTCTATCGCCTGCTAGGGTTATGTTCACGCAGTGCATGGCGATTATTGTGGCTGACCTATCAGGCCCGCCAGACACCAACCAGATGCACCTTGTACCACTGCCCTGTCAGCTGCTCAATGGCAAGCGCTGGTTGCATTTAAAACCAGGCAGCAACACGTGCTAGCTGTCCCGCCAACCCTCGCCGAAAGCGTCCGTTGGATTGCCCAGCTTGGCGGTTATCTTGGACGCACCAAAGATGGGCCATCCGGGGTCAAAACCCTCTGGCGGGGCTGGCAACGACTTCAGGACATCATTGCCACCTGGCTTGTTTTCAACCCTCAAGCAGATGTGGGTAATGATTAGCCATAAATGGAGAGGGAACCAGACCGTCGCCGTTCTCCGGCTTCGGAAGCCAGCTAAGGCTTAAGTTTACACGCATGGGACACCATATATGGCGTCCCTACTAATCCATCAGTAGCACGGCGAGTCGCCTTTAAGCGAACAGCTACGTAGGGACATGGCAGTGCCGTGTCCGCCTTCCAGTACAACGACTCAACCTATTTACGAAAAATGTCCCCCTCCCACTTCTCTCCATAGATGGGGAGAAGTCCGAAGGACAGAGGGGATGGGAGGGATAAGATAAGTTCATACAGAGCAGTTACTCGCTGCGTTCGATGGGCAAACCAGCCGCCTGCCAGTCCAGAATGCCACCTTGCAGGCGGCGCACCGAATAGCCGCGATGCTTCAGATAGAGTGCCAGATCATCGGATAACAAACAGTACGAGGTCCGGCAGTAGGCCACGATGTCTCGCTCAGCAGGCAGATCAATCGTCGTGGCCTCGGATGGCATCGACAGCGCACCGGGGATGTGACCCGCCGCATATTCATCGGGTGGGCGGGCATCCAGCAGCATCACCTCATCCTGTTCCAGACGGCTCACCAGTTCTTCGAGGCTTATATAGGCCAATTCTTTGCGTTCGGGAACGTTAGTATTCAGGATGTGTTCGATTTCGAGCAGACGAGATTGGGCGAGGCGCGTCATGCCATACCACACATCAAGCACTTCTTTATCCGCAAGGCTGTAGAAGGCATAAGTGCCCTCACGCCGGACATCCACCAGATTGGCCTGTTTCAAGACTTGTAAATGTTGAGAAACACTGGCAACCGACAGCCCCGTCTTATCGGCGAGATGTTCGACGGTGTGTTCGGCCTGAGCCAGCAGGTCGATGATTTCCACGCGGCGGGCACTGCCCAGTGCTTTGCCGATTTTGGCAAGCTGCTCATAAACTGCCGCTTTGGTGGCCTGTCGATTATCCTTTTTGCTCAATTTGCTCACATATCCATTGAATCCAGCCGGGCAACCCTTCCCCCGTCTGACAGGATACTTACAAAGGTCGCTAATCCGGGATTGAGGATTTCCACGCCCTGCTTGAAGCGGTTCATGTCAAATGGAATATAGAGCAGCAGGTCAATCTTGTTGATGACCAGCACATCCACCCCACGATACATGCCCGGATATTTATAGGGCTTATCATCCCCTTCCGGGATGGATGCCACCAGCACATTTTTATGCGTACCGAGTGTCCAGCCTGCCGGGCAAACTAGATTGCCGATGTTCTCCACAATCAGCAAGTCAATCTCGCTGAGATCGAGTTCGGCCAGCGCATCCCGAATCATATGGGCTTCGAGGTGGCAGTTACCGCCGGTATTGACCGCGACGGCAACAGCCCCTGCCTTCTGGGCGCGTTCGGCATCGAATGTCGTGGCGATGTCTCCGTTAATCATTCCAATATTCAATGAATTACGCAAGTATTGAACTGTCTTCTCGATCAAACTGGTTTTGCCAGCCCCCGGCGAGGCCATCATATTGATGCCATAAACACCGTAATCGTCTAATAATTGGCGATTCTGAGCGGCAATCTCGTCGTTGCCGGAGAGCACTTTTTGCACAACAGGGATATTTTTTGCCATGATATTACACCTCGACCGGGTCCGATTTTTCAATGTCTAGGGAGTCAATATAAAATTCCTCGCCCGCCACAATCTCAATACGGGCACTTTCGCATTCCGGGCACAGATAGGAGTCGGGATTGAGGCGAAACTCAGTGCCGCAGTCTGCACATTTTAGACGGGCCGGGACGCGCTCAAAATGCAGCGTGGCGTTTTGCGCGATGGTTCCTTCGCCGAGTAGATGCCAGTAGTGGTTGATGGCGTCATCTACGTAATTAGACAGTTCGCCAATCACGATATAAATCGCGGTGATTTCATCTGCCCCGGCTTTCTCGGCCTCGCGAATGGTGATGTCTAGAATGTTTTGTGTGATAGATAGCTCGTGCACTAGGTTTTATTCCTGCTTGTCTTTCTGCATAAGGCGTGCCCCGGCGATAAGCTGCCCAATCGACAGGCCGCCGTCATTGGGCGGGACGGCTTGATGCCAGTACATGGTATATCCGGCGCGGTGCATCTCGCGGATGGTGGTTTCAGTCAGATAACGATTCTGGAAACAGCCGCCCGTCAGGAGGACATGCTGTTCCCCGACTTCATCGGCCACCGTGCGAATCATATGACTGAAGGTGGCGTGAACCCGCGAGGCCATATAGGGCACATCACGTTTGCGCAGGATGTCGTCCAGCAGTTCCTTGACCATCGGCTCCCAATCAATCACACCATCCGCCACTGTGAAGGGATAGGCCCGCGCATGGGGGATTATTTCGGCGGCGAATTCGAGTGCCATTGCTGCCTGTGCCTCAAAGGTCGATTCCTCACACAATCCCAGCAACGCCGACACCGCATCAAACAGGCGTCCGGCACTGGACGTGCGCGGCGAATTCAGGTTCTTGTCCAGCATCTGGTGCAGCACTTTCCGTTCCTCGCTCGTGAAATTGCCCCACTCATGATCGCCAAAGATTTCATACAGAAGCGCAAAGGCGATACGGCGCGGTTCTTTGATGGCGGCCTCACCACCGGGCAAAGAAAATGTGCGCAGATGGGCGACCCGCTGGTAGCCATCATCATCCACCCGTAGAAATTCGCCGCCCCAGATGGTGCCATCATCACCGTAACCGGTGCCATCCCAGGCCACACCCAACACCGGACCGTCCAGCAGGTGTTCGGCCATGCCGGACAGCACATGCGCGTAATGGTGCTGGACATGCACAACGGGCGCGTCGGTTTGCCGGTCGGCAAATTTACGAGCTTCGTAGTCCGGGTGTTTGTCGGCAATGATGACCTGCGGCGTAATTTCGTATATATTTTCCAGGTCTCTGGCCGTGCGCTCGAAGGCTTCCAGCGCCGCCACCGTTTCCAGATTGCCCACATGCTGGCTGAGGAAGAGGCGTTTGCCATGTGACAGCGCAATCGTATTTTTCTGCTGTCCACCGACGGCCAGCATAGTCGGCAGTTCATCCTCCATCTCGATAGGCAGGGGGGCATAACCCCGCGCCCGGCGCAAAATCACGGGAGCACCGTTAATCACCCGCACTACTGAGTCATCAATCGGGCGCACAATAGGCCGGTTGTGGACCAGAAATACATCCGCGATGCCTGCCAGCCGTTCGACCGCCTCATTCTCATCAATGCAAATCGGTTCGTCTGTTTTGTTGCCGCTGGTTGCGATAACAGGGATATTCAATTCCGTCATCAGCAATTGGTGAAGCGGCGTATAGGGTAGAAACGCCCCGATATTGGGGTTATCCGGTGCAACTGATGGAGCCAGAGCCTGTTTGCGGCGCAGCAGCACAATCGGTGCAACGGAGCATGTCAGCAGTTCGTGTTCAATTCCGGATACTTCACAGTACTCGCGCAGCATGTTTATATCCGGGAACATTACCGCGAAGGGTTTGTGAGGGCGATTTTTGCGCTCACGCAGGGTCTGGACCGCCTCTTCATTGCGAGCATTGGCAATCAAATGAAATCCGCCCAGCCCCTTCACCGCCACAATTTTGCCGCCACGTACTGCCAACCCTGCCAGAATCAAAGCGTCATCGTGGGTGACAATGACCTCACCATTGGATGCCCAGAATTCGAGGTGTGGGCCACACTGCGGGCAGGCGTTCGGCTGGGCATGAAAGCGCCGGTCATAGGGATTCAGGTACTCCTCACGACACTCATCGCACATCGGGAACGCTTTCATGGTCGTGTACTGCCTGTCATAAGGCAGGTTCTCAATGATCGTATAGCGCGGGCCACAGTGGGTGCAGTTGGTGAAGGGATAGCGATAACGGCGGTTTTCCGGGTCGAAGACTTCGTCCTGACACAAATCGCAGGTGGCGAGGTCCGGCAAGATGAGGGTCGTTTTGATGCCCTCTTCGTTGCTCTGGCGGATTTCAAAGGCACGGTAACCGGCTGGTTCCAGCTTTTCGGAGAAGATGCGCGTCATGTGGGCATTGGGTGGCGTTTCGGAATACAGCCGCCGGTCAAATAAGCGCAGGTCTTTTACAGAGCCTTCAACCTCGATAATGACGCCCTGCGAGGAATTCAGAACCCACCCGTTCAGATGCTGTTCAACCGCCAGTCGATAAATAAACGGACGAAACCCTACCCCCTGCACTACGCCGTTAATCTCGTATCGTATGCGTTCCATTGGTGCTTCTCCGTCAGCGGCAGGCTGATAGTGAAGGTAGACCCAGCTCCCAGCGTACTCTCGACTTGCATGCCGCCATTAAAATGGTCCAGTAGTTGTTTTACAGTTGCCAGCCCCAGCCCCGTTCCGATGTAGCTCTCATTGCGAGCATTACTCGCACGAAAAAACTCCTGACCGAGTTTTTCGATGGCTTCAGCGGGGATGCCAATGCCCGTGTCGGATACTGAGATTATCACATTACC
>JAKEEQ010000417.1 GCA_022616515.1 Chloroflexota bacterium
ATACGCGCGTACGCGCGCTCTTAAGTCATTACTGTATCCATTGGGCATTCAACCAGCATACACCAGCTTTCTTGTCTGGTCGATCCCTAAATTTACTATATTTACCGTTACCCGATGAATTCGGATAATTGCATTTGTGTTTACCGCCGCCGGGCGTTGTAGACACCACGCGCTTTGTTCCCAACACACGCCATCGTCATAGTCTGCTTGCCGCTGGCATGAGGCGCGAAGAATTCCGCCACTGCTCTGTCATAGAAGGTTAAGCCGGTTGCGCCGAAACCCTGCGCATAAGCGCTCAGATAAACGCGACCAAGCCGGATGCCCGCGTCTAGCTGCGCCATTCGATAACCGCGATTCCCGTAGTGATCGAGTATCAGATCGAGATCAGCCAGCATAAAAATGTTGACACTGGCATCATGGGCAAGCTGTTGATACAGGCCAAGCTCCTGCCCGGCTTCCCGGAAATCGCCTGCTTCCAACAATTCCAATTCGTGGGTGTCTCGGTGATGAAAATAGGAACCGGGCACTAACTCGTCAATATGATTGATAATCAGGTAGATGTCATTGACGGATTGTCGGTAATCAGCGTTTATATCCCGGCTGATATAGTAAAGCAGATTTGATAA
Source organism: Chloroflexota bacterium (assembly GCA_022616515.1). Lineage (GTDB taxonomy): Bacteria > Chloroflexota > Anaerolineae > Aggregatilineales > J027 > JAKEEQ01. Next base: position 627 of record JAKEEQ010000417.1, read on the forward strand.
CTGGCTAAAAGTTATTGAGTCAAGCGTAAATTCCCTTGTAGAGCCGCGTCTTTTGATGATTTCATCGAGAGGTATATCACGAAAGTCGGCATCATCATAATCATCTACAGCAATAAGTTCGCCAGCCTGATCTACAGAAGATTCTGGCAACGTTACCTGCTGCCAATCAATAACGTCTTCCCTACCGGCTAATGAAGTCGCATGGTGGATGGAGACAATCGCCGGATAGACGCGATCCTCAAATTCGAAGGTGTCGATCACGTCTGGCACCGGCTGTAATGCTGGCGGGTTGGGCAAAGCATCATCTGTCGTGCCCATCCCGATAACGGCGATGATGCCTTCCTCGGCGGTGTTGAGGTTGAGCAGGTCGTTCACCGTCGCATCAACGAACCCCACATGCAATCCGGCGTTTTCGTTCATTTCTTGCGCCAGTGCCAGCGAATTCGCCAAAATGGTTCCCCCATCCCAGAACGCATGGCGGTAAGCGCGATCACCATATTTAATAGCATTTCGCCAGAACATATCCGTATAGATAACGATGGCTTGTGAGCGGGCGAGGTCCGGGTGGCTGCCGCATGCATCAACCACGACTTGTCTGAAATCGCCGCGTTGTAGTTGTTCCAGCGCATGGTGATCCACCGCGTAGTGATAAATACCCGCCCCTAATCCTTCCATATCGCCACAAACCACATAAAGTTCAATGTGATACAGTGCGCCGGTGCAGGCAGCGGCCCGGAAGTATATTTCAGAGTTATCCTGGCGATAAAGTACTTTTGTGATGCCCGATGAAAATTTCAGAAAGTAGGATAACTTCGTGAGATTCAAGGAGTCAGGCGGGGCTAATTCGTCGCGGGTCTCATCCCATGTTTCGGGTAATGCGATAACATTTTCTGTGTCGTAATGTTTGAAATAACGCGAAAATTCCCTCCATATTAAGGGATTGGTGTGGTTCGTAGCACCATGATAGTCGAGTACAGCTTCACTTCTAGCGACCATAATTTCCTCCCATACCAAGCATAACGCGAGTTGGCAGTTGTGCAACGGTGAGTGTTTGGGGTAGAGTTTTTGTCCGTTGTTTCAGCATATTCGTCGCGCATTGGAATTCGCATATGACAAATGAGTTCAAGTCCGTTTTCTGGGGGTTGCTTTCCGCTGCCAGTTGGGGCAGTGGTGACTTCACGGGCGGCATCACATCACGGCGCAGCACACCTTTTATCGTGATTATCATTTCCCAGGTGTTCAGCATCCCCCTTCTCTTTACACTGGGCTTGCTCTTCGGAGAATCAATTCCAGATATTGTCAGCATCGGCTGGGCTATGTTGGCCGGAGGGTCAGGCGTGATGGGATTGGTTGCGTTGTATATGGGGTTATCAAGCGGAAATATGGGAATTGTTGCGCCACTCTCAGCCCTCATCACTGGCATTATTCCCGTGTTCGTCAGCATCACGCTGGAGGGTTTGCCATCACCCCTGACGATGGTTGGCTTTGGGCTGGCACTTGCCGCAGTCTGGCTGGTATCGAGCACAGATGATGGCGGGCGTATCGATAAGAGTATCCTGCTGCTGCCACTGGTAGCGGGGCTTGGCTTCGGTCTGTTTTTCGTATTCATCGATCAAATGGTCACAGATAGTGTATTCTGGCCCCTGCTAGCCGCACGTTTCACATCTCTGAGTATTCTCACCGGTTATGTTCGGGGTCGTAAACAGCCGTTTACCGTCAACCGTTCACTGCTGCCCTTGATATTGCTGTGTGGCCTATTGGATACGGGCGGCAATGTGTTCTTTGCGCTGGCAGCACAGGCCGGGCGGCTGGATATTTCGGCGGTTCTATCCTCACTATATCCGGCGGCAACCGTCATGCTGGCATGGTTTATCCTGAAGGAGCGGCTCACGCGGAAGCAGTGGGTGGGCGTCGTGATGGCACTGGTAGCGGTAGCGCTGATTGCGGGGTGAGAACAACCTCACCCCAATGGTAACTTCAGTTATTCTTCTTCAGTGTTTTCAACTTCATCAAGGACCCATATGATCGCATCAATAACAGCCTGCGGTTCTTCTACCGGGATTCCGTGCCCCGTATCTTCCAGCAGAATGTGCTGGCTGTTGGTGGAGCGGGCGGCATGATCTTCCTGTAATTCTATCCACACCGGGAGAAGTTCGTCGGACTGACCACGCATCGCCGTCAGGACAACGACGGGTATATCGCCCATGTTTCCGGCTTCCTCTTCCTCAAACTCAATCAGCGTCTGGTCCCAATCAAGTAACTCAGTTCCAAGAATATCAAATTGCGGGATATTGGGGTCAACTTCGGACCCACGCTCCATTTGTTCGGGGTGGCTGGCATCGACCAATACGACCCCAACGATGTCATCCGGATATAAATGGGTGTAGGCAATCAAGTGTATGCCCGCTATGGAATGGCCTACCAGAACGTAAGGGCTGGGAATCTCGGCCTCCGTTAGCACCTGATGTAAATCTTCGGCCTGCGTAAAAGCAGTGCGTGGTTCAGTATCCGGTACATCATCGCTCCATTCCACACCCAATCTATCGTACCGACAAATCTGTGTCACTTCTGCAATGGCTGGATAAACATCATCCCAGACCGCGATAGGTGCGCCAAGGCCATTTTCAAAAATCACCGTCGGGCTGCCTTCGCCCTCGCAGGTCATAAACAGGCTGTAATCCCCAATATCGACCATTCCGGGAACAGCGGAATCACGTTCGACTGTAGCATCTCGTGCCTCGACACGGGCACCAATCAGGCTCTGGAGAGCCAGCGCATCCCGATATTTCAAAAAGTCACTGGCACATTCATCAACCGCTGTAGCGATTTCGGTCTGTGCGGTGACAAAATCCTCATTGTCGTAAGCCTCTTGCGCTGCATCAAGGGCTGTAGTGCAGGGGTTGTCATCATCCTGAGCCAGCACGGGCAATACAATCACCATCAATATAACGAGCAAAAAAACCATACAATGTTTCATGAGGTTGTTCCTTCACGCTAATCAACAAATATATTAACGAGAATCTGAAGAAATATTTACATTATTCCTCGACAAGTACAATATCCAGACTGCGCAGGAGGGCCATCGCTGCGGGCAGGGAAAATTTCGTCTGCTTGAGGGTGTTGGTCGTGGCGTCGATAGCGTAACCGTGCGCTCCGGTGAAATCGGCTCGTGTTAAATTGGTGTGGTGAAATCGGCTTTCCTCAAAATCAGATTTACGGCAGTCCACGCCCGTTAAATTGGCCTCGGCAAAATCGACATTGCGCACCGTGCAGCCGGTAAACTTTGAGCGGGTCAGGTCGATGCCGAAAAATGTGCCATGATTGAGAGTGCTATCCTCAAAGCGGATGCTGGTCATCATGCCCCACTGCGCTTCCGTCCAGTTGATGCCCATTACGTTGCATTTGACGAAGGTCGCATCATTAAATGTGCTGTCCAGCACACTTGCCAGCGACAGGTCACAGTCCTTAAACGTGCAGTCGATGAATTTGCAGGTATGTAATTCGGCCTCCACAAAACGGCAGCGGTCAAAGGTGCAGTCGTAAAATTCAATGCCTTTGATAGTAGCCTGCGTACCGTCAAGCTGTTTGAATTGTGCATCGGAAAATGATTGTTGCTCGAACATAGAACCCCCGGTTGCACCCTGACCAAAACATCAGTAGAGTTAATTGAGTTGTGACTGCGAGATTTTACACTTCCCATCCCCTCTGTCGCTAGCGCGACATCTCCCCATTTATGGGGAGAAATGGAGAGACAAAATATCGTCTCCCCCGCAAACGGGGGAGACGCCCGTAGGGCAGAGGGGGTAAATGCTTGCTCGACCTGTAAAGCCACAACTCCGAGTTTACCTCAATAAGAAGGAGATAACGCATTGCGTCGTATTAGCGTTTTGTTTTTGATGAGCATCATTCTGGTTATAGCGGCTCCGGTTTTGGGGCAGGGCGATGATGAATTCCGCTGGCCGATTCCAATTAACAGCGGGGAAATGCCCTTGAATCAACCCCTGCTGCCACCATCCTCTGTCATGCCAGCGCTTCCGCTGCCGGAAACCTTGAAGCCCGGCACTATTTTTATCAATGCCGAAGCTTTTGGCGAAGAATATATCGTTGAAAACCTGACCTTTGATGAGCGCCTGTATGCTTATAACATCAGCACCGAGCGCGGGGCACTGCCCGTCAGCCCCAACGGGCAGTATGGCATCATTACGCTGTCCGATAACTTTCAGGGGCCGGTGACGTGTAGCATTATCGATCTTCTGACCGGGACACAGGTCGATGAATTTTTGACAGATGGCGCTTGCAGCGGGGTGGAGTGGTCACCGGATAACACGCGCCTGCTGCTGACGATCACCGACGACAACGGCGTTCAATCGCTGGGCATCCGCCAGAATGGTGAAACCACCACGCTCCGCCCTGTGCCGACAGCCGAATCAGATCTCGGCGGCGGGGCGTTTGGTGATTCCGCGATATACATCATCAATGGTTGGGTATCCAACAACGTCATCAGCGTGGACATGGGCCTTGATGGAGCACTGACCGAAACGCTGTTCGTTGACCTCGCGAACACGAACGAGGCAATCCCGGCGGTCAGCATGACGCCTGAGCAATCCGATAAATCCGTCATTATCTGGCGTCCGGCGCAGGCGCTCAGCCAGATTGATCGCGGCCTATGGATCACCAATCTGGCAACGGGTGACAGCTTCCAGCTTGCCCCGGATGGTCACACGGCCATTTTCGGTGACGTGTCGCCGGACGGGACAGAAGTCGCCTATTGGGCAGCGGTCGCCACCGATACCGGACCCGCGCACCCGCTGCGGCTGGTGGTTTATAACCCGACTACCGATTCCAATGAAGTGCTGCTGCAATTTGAAGGTCCCGCCGATCAACTGGTGACTCGTCCTGGTCTGGTCGTTTTCAACGATGAGGGGGTTTACTTCCACATCGGTCAGCTTGACGGTGCGCCGAGTCCGATGGTGACGGGGACATATCGCATCAGCCGCGATGGTCTCACGTTGGAGTACGTCAGCGAGTTCTTGATGATGGATTCGCTGCCGGATGCGGAATTCGAGCAGTAAGCCTGATTTGCTCGTGATATTGATACTGCTGGCGAATGACGGGGCGAGGTGCGCGAAGCGAGATGTGCGTGTCTGAGCAAAGGTCGGATCAGCGAGCCACTGGGCAACGCGGCAGCGGTAAT
>JAKEEQ010000039.1 GCA_022616515.1 Chloroflexota bacterium
AACAGGTGCAGTATAATCCGGCAGCCTGTGCGAAAACCGGGGACGGATTCAGGAATACGTTCTGTCATGAAAATCCTCTTCTGTTCGCCCGCATTCTACCGCAAGAAAGGGTTGTCGAGAACCTCATTGTGCGGCAAAATCTGAGTTTAGGGGCAGGTTAAGGAAGGCTGGCATGGCGAACATATTGACGATAGGGGTTGCAGGCGGAACGGCATCCGGTAAATCAACGATTTCGCGGGCGATTTTAGACAGCGTTGGTGAAGAGAATATCGCCCATCTGCTGCATGATGCGTATTATAAGCCGCTGGCCCAGCTTGAGGCTGAAAACGACGGCCCCATCGAGCGCATCAACTTCGACCACCCCGATTCGCTCGATACACCACTGATGATTGATCACATTCTCCAATTGAAGGGTGGCAAAGCGGTCAAAGTGCCCATTTACGACTTTGTGAGCTTCGACCGCAAACCGGACACGCAGCATATGGAGCCGCGCCCGGTGATTATGGTTGAGGGGATTCTGGTGCTGGCGGAACCGGACCTGCGCGAGTTGTTCGACATCAAGATTTTCGTGGATGCCCCGGCTGACATCCGTTTCATTCGACGCCTGACACGCGACATTGAGGAACGCGGGCGCACGCTGGAGAGCGTCATCGACCAGTATTTGACCACCGTCCGCCCCATGCATCTGGCGTTTGTCGAGCCGAGTATGCGTTATGCTGATATTATCGTGCCACAGGGCGGGCGTAATCCGGTGGCGGTTGAGATGATTGCCGACCGGGTGCGTGGCATTTTGCAGCATGTGTAAAGAGCGCGACTTCACTCCACGCTGGTTTACCGTTGCCCTGATGGTGGTTTTCGCTGTGAATTTCGCGGCGGTCTACAGTCTATCCGAGGCTTACAACCCCGAAGCTGATGCGATAGTGCGGTTGTTGGAATGGCGTGACCCGGTATCGAACCGGGCATTAAATCTGCCAGTAGATCGCAGTGCCTCGCTGCCAGAGCAAATTATCGCCCTCGAAGACGTGGTGGAATTAGATTTGACGCATAATTACCTGTATCAACTGCCACCCGACATCAGTGCGCTGCACAAGCTGGAAAAATTGTCCTTGCAGGAAAATCATCTGACGGCGCTTCCATCCGAAATCCGGGAACTAACCAATTTGATCAGGTTGTATCTGGGCGATAATCAATTGACCGAACTGCCGCCGGAAATCGGTCAACTTACCCGTTTGGAGGTATTGACCATTGAGGATAACCAACTCAGTGATTTACCCTCTGAAATCGGTCAATTGACCAACCTGCGCTGGCTCGATCTCTTCAGAAATCGATTCACCGAATTCCCACTTGAGCTTACTACGCTGCCCAACCTTGAATGGCTGAGTTTGAGTCACAATCAAATTACCGAACTCCCGCCGGAAATTGGCGACCTCAAGAGCGTGCAAATGCTGACCTTGCAGGGAAACAACATCAGTACCCTCCCGGCGGAAATCGGGAAACTGGTCACGCTTGAAGAATTGAATCTGGGCTATATGCCGCTGCAAGCATTACCGCCGGAAATCGGCCTGCTGTCGAATCTTAACGAACTCCTTGTCAACAACACGCAGCTAACCACCCTGCCGCCCGAAATCGGCGACCTGACATCGCTAAACCGTCTGCATATCACTTATACGCTCATCAGTGTGATTCCGCCGGAAATTGAGGCACTGCCGAACCTGATGATTGTCGATGGGGTGACATCGCAGTAAAGCACGCCATTGGCGGAGCGAGTCACCTCATCTGCCACCCTAATGCGCGTCAAAGGTCAGCGTATTCATTATCAGCGCATAAATATCCTGTTGCATCAGGGCAATAGGGTTATTCTCGATAATTTCAGCCCGAAAGCTGAACACAATCATGATGTCGCCAGCACCGGTGTAAACGTGATAAAGGATGGCATCGCCACCAAAAAATTCCACTCTGGCGGCTGGCAATTGACCAATCTGAATCATCTGCAACTTGCTCGCCTCCAGTTGGCCGTCTTCAGTGACCGGCAATGTGTTCGGCCCGCCCTCCGCCTGTATGGCCTGCCAATCTTCCAGGATTTTTTGCTCGGCCCATACATCCGGGGACAGTTCAGTGGGATTATCATACGTAGCGACATCGAGCCAATAAGCCGGGCCGCTCACCTGGAAATCCATGTCGGCTGGCCGGATGGCGACTTCTGGCCCTAAAATGCGGAGTTCGGTCTCAGAAACTTCCTCTAAGGTTGCATTTGCGGGATACAGGAGTAACCAGCCATCACCTTCATACTTCTGCAACCCGTAACTTTGCTGGGACGAGTCGCCCTCTTGGGCTTGGCTGGCAGTCCACACACCGAAGACCAGCAGTACAACAATCAACGAAAACATTACGATCACTACACGGAACTTCTTCATCATGCCTATCCTCCAAAATACTATCTGGCAGTTGCAGTGATCGGGGAGGACCTGCTTTCTTATAACTCGATTCTAGCCAATTTAATTTGAAAGCACAATCCAACTCATGCGCAACCCGGATTCGATTGCCCCGTATAGGATTCAGAGAAGTTGATCGAATTTGGGGAGGAATGAAATGTCCGTTTTACTATGGCCGGTGAAGGCGACCTGGCATCTTACGGCAGCCGTCCTTGAGGTGTTGGGCCGAATGCTGTCGCTGGTTGTTGGCTTTCTGCTCGTCATCATTGGCATCGTCGTCTCGCTGACCGTCATCGGGGCTGTCATTGGCATTCCGCTGATGCTGCTGGGCTTTGTCCTGATCCTGCGAGGATTGTTCTAGGGTCGCAAAATGTGCGGCACCATACCCAATTAAAATCGGGCGCTGTGAAAGGCAAAATCCACAAATGCAATTTGAAAAATAAGCGGCTAACGACGAGCCGTGATATATCCCCAGCACCATGCTATCCTCTGAAAAGACACAATCAGGACCATTTCATGTACTGTTATTACTGTGGGAGAATCAAACATCGCTGCCAATGTGAGCGGGAAAATAGCCCAATCAGACAATTTCTGGCGGTTGTTGGCGTTGAGTACTGCCCTAAATTTCTGGACTCTCCATATAAACGGGGTGTGCCGCCGCAAATAAAGCGCCGCGAACGCGATGTCTTGCGCCGCAACTACACACGCTGGTACCGCGAATTGGTCGCCGTTTATGGTGAGCGCTGCCTCGGCTGTGGGGCGGTAGATGAGATGGTCATTGATCACATCGTTCCCATTGCCAGAGGCGGACTTTCTGAACCCGATAACTTGCAGCTACTTTGTAAGACATGTAATCGCCTCAAAGGGAAGCATGTTTTCGATTGCCGGGGTGATAAAGGCTAAGTAAATCCACAAGAGGGAATGAATTGCACCTTATACCCAACCCCCCGTTGTGCGGTTTTCGGAGGGGCATAGTAAACATCACACCTCAAAGTTGATGGGCGTCTGGTTTATATTTAATGTGATGTGCACAATTAGAGATAATCCGCCAGAAAGTTCTCTACGCCAGTAATCATTGCCTCGACTTCAGCACGCTTGAATTCGGTGAACTCTCCGTGAGCGGCATGATTCCGTGTGCCTGCCCATGAACGGAGTTGCTTAGCCTTGTTTTCGTTGTAGAGGCCGCTTTTCTTTAAATCCTCAATCATAACGCTCATCTTTTTAGGCTTACCTTGTGCATCAAAAACACTTATGGGCGGAGCTTGCCGTTGACACAATCTGCGGAGTGCGTCTTCGAGGACTGCTCCGGTAAGAACTGCGGCGGGAACATAGTCGTGTTTTCCCGCGTGACCCTCAGCGAGCAGTTGTTGAGCCTGAGTCAGATAATCAGAAACCACCTCGGCTTCGACATATTCAACAAGATTTCCTAGCATCTCACTTTGGTATGCTTCGTACAGACCTTTTAAAGTCCCCAGTATCTTTGCTGCTGGTTCAAACTCATTTGGAGTGTGAATCACCTGCTCTAATGCGCCTTGAACAGTTGGATTATCCCTTCCAATGTAGTTTAAGAGAGACTTAACTTTGGTTTGCCATTCAGAATATGGCGCTGGTAAGACCGGAATCTTTTCTGGAGGGATGTCCCACCTTTTAACTTCCGTTAGGTGAGCCTGCGACATACGAACTAGTAGCTCTTCACCTTCTTTAATTAACTTTTCAAAACTTGCACGGATTTTATTGTCGATATTTGGTGGTAGTGGCATATGCAATTCCCCCTGCGCTCGTCTGGTATTTATATCACATATTAGTGACTTGATCAATATTGAATTGTAACTTGCGCGTTAGGTGGGCGTTGTCGGAATAAGATGGGGTGAAATGGATGCTCTGTGCCTTCGATTGGACGAAAATCAGCGTGGCGGCTTGTCCTTGACAGACTGTACACCACCTGCCAAGACCATCACACTCGCCGCCCACGATCCGGCGACCTTCCATTCACCTTCTGCCCTCCCGCAGCAACTTCAACTCCTGTAAAACTATCTTGAGCAATTCGTCTGTAGTCGGTAGTGTATGTTGTTCAGCAGTTATGTTCTCTCTATCTTTAGTGAGCCATCCTTGTTGCTCCCAATACCAACGGTCAAGTTGGTCATTGGGCTTCCAAGTAGTTTGGGTGTAAATACTAACATCTTCTTTTCCATGCCATTTTGCGCCACTTGGTAAGGTGGTGTTCTCATCAAAGATAGCCTTTTCAATATGCTTTGCATTATGTAGATTCGCAAACTCCAAGTTTGCTCCTCGCAAATCGGTCTGTTCTAAGTCAACTTCCTGTAGATTTGCTTGGCACAGAACTGTTTCCTGCAAATTTGCATACCTCAGGTCCGCACCTTGTAAATCGGCCTGTCTCAAGTGTGATCCTTCCAGATGTGCTCTATAAAGTATCGCGTTCCGCAAATTGGCGAGGTAGAGGTCTGCCCCCTGTAGTTTGATACTCATAAGTTTTGTGTCATCAAGATTGGCACTAGACAGGTCTGCTCTGTGTAAGGTTACATCTGTAAAAGTTGCTTCTTGAAGCTTAGCAGCCCTCATTCGTGCCTCAGTCAGATCTGTTTGCCATAAACTTGCCCCTTGTAGATTGGCAGCGGTAAGATCCACTCTTTGTAGGCGACCACCCTTTAAATCTAATCCTTTGAGGTTTGCACGCTCCATATTGTGTTCGTACAGTGTGTCATCATCTAACCACCCCTCTTCACGCAGCGCATCCACCGCACTCATCGCAGTGTCATTACTCCGACTGCGAACTTGCCTCAGTAGTTGTTGCTTATAGTTCCGTGTCCCCACCATCTTTTGCAGCAACAAATATGTGAGATATGCTCCAAACATTTCGGTAGAGAAGTTCTGCCAGAACCCATCTAGCCATTGCGCATCCAATCGTCCATGAAAAAACGCTGATAGCACACTCGTACCAATCGCAGCGAGGAGTAGGATAGTTAGCACCTTCCCATCGTTCAAATCTTCGATTCGAAACGGTTTACTATCAATATCACGCCAATATTCACGTTCTTCATGGGTCTTCGTAGTCATTTCGGTCCTCCTGTCAATTCCTTCCCACAGCATAGCACCACCACCTACCATCATAAAAGCCCCCAACTTTAGGGTTTATACTTTTCGCACCTCCGATGTTATCCTCAAGAAAAACGCAACCGGAGGAATACCCGTGACCCCAACAACCCCAACCCGCCCCGACTTCCGCACCGAGCAACCTGACGTGCCACAATGGTGGCTGGAGATGCGTCCGCTTGAACATCGTGTACTGCTCACCACCATGATTGTCGTCATAGCCAGTGCCGCACTCTACGGCCTAGCCCAATCCATCAAAGTCGTGGATGATTTCGCCGCCAATGTCATCACCGAAGTCATCAGCATCGCCATCACTGTCACCGTCATCGCACGCCTCAATCGTCAGGAAGCAGTTCGCCAGCGCAAAGAGGAGCTAATTTTGCAGATGGGTAGTCCATACGATGGATTTGCGACGGAGGCAGTGCGTCTCCTTGGGACGTATGGGTGGTTGACGGATGGTTCTGTGTCGGGAGCAGATTTACGATATGCTAATCTACAAGGCGTGAACCTCAAGAAAAGCAATCTCGACAGGGTAGACTTAAGTTTCGCAAATCTGCAAGCAGCACAAATGAGCCAGGCCAATTTACAGGGTGCACAATTGAATTATGCTAATCTGCAGAACTCGTCGTTCATGCAAGCGAACCTGCAGGGTGCGAAGTTGTCGTTTGCCAATCTACAAGAGACAACATTTAGTGAGGCCAATCTGAAAGATGCTGTTCTCTACCGTGTTAATCTGCAGGATGCAAAGTTGTGGCAAGCTAATTTACAGGGTGCGAATCTGGGAAGAGCCAACCTACAGGATGCAAAATTGTGGCAAGCTAATTTACAGGATGCTGGTCTTGTGTCTGCGAATCAAAAGGGGGCAGAGCTGGATGAGGCTAACCTCCAGGGTGTACACTTCGGAAGGCCCGAATTTGATGAAACTACCACTCTGCCTGATAGAACGATTTGGTCTCCTGATATAGACATGAAAAAGTTCACAGATGTGAATTATCCAGAATTCTGGCACGGTTTTGATCTGAGAGAGAAAGATTTGAGGAATAGGGACTTTGCTAATGCCAATCTGCAGGGAGCCATATTGTATAGTGCCAATTTAGAGAGGGTGATTCTCAGGGGAGCTAATCTTCAAGGGGCAATCTTGACACGAGTCAATTTTCAGGATGCAGACTTGAGGGGTGCAGACTTGCAGGGTGCTGATTTGAGCGCGAGCATACTCCCTGACGGAACCAGATGTACGCCTCACGTAGATTTGAGAAAATTCACCGACGCGGACCATCCCGATTTCTGGCAGCCGGATTGGGTCAAAGATGAGCATAGCACCACACCCGATTAAAATCGAGCGTAATGTAAGTGTGGCGGACACAGCACTGCTGTGTCCCTCCGAAAACCGGCTGAGCAGCCATCACACCTCTAGGCTGAACTGGGTGTGATGTAACTGCGCATAGAGGCCGTTTTTCGCCAGCAGTTCGTCATGCGTGCCGCGCTCGACAATCTCACCTCGATTCATCACCAGAATCTGGTCGGCGGATTGGATGGTGCTCAGGCGGTGGGCAATCACAAAGCTGGTCCGTCCCTTAATCACCCGTTCCATCGCATCCTGAATCAACTTCTCGGATTGGCTGTCCAGATGGCTGGTGGCCTCGTCCAGCACCAGAATCTGCGGTGCTTTGAGAATGACGCGGGCAATGGCGATGCGCTGTTTTTCGCCGCCGCTCAAACGATAACCCCGCTCCCCGACAATCGTCTGGTAGCCGTCCGGTAGTTCGCTGATGAAGTCGTGGATATGGGCGGCTTTGCAGGCGGCGATGATGTCTTCCATCGTTGCGTCGGGCTTCGCATAGCGCAGGTTCATCTCGATGGTGTCGTGGAACAAATAGGTGTCCTGTGTCACCATGCCGATGTGTTCCGCCAGTGAATCGAGGGTTATGTCGCGCAGATCATGCCCGTCCAGATAAATCGCGCCGCTGTCCGGGTCATACAGGCGCGGGATGAGATAGGTCATGGTGGTTTTGCCCGCCCCGCTTGGCCCGACCAGCGCAATCAATTGACCGGGTCTGGCATCCAGCGACACGCCATCCAATGCCTGCACACGGGCCTGACTGCGATAAATACCGTTAGATTCCGCTCCGGAAAAGACGGCGGTTACCTGTCCCTTGCGATTCGGATCGTGTAGATTGACATCTTCGCTGGTGTAGGTAAAGCGCACATCCTCAAAGCGGACATGGCCTTTCACGTCCTTGAGTGTGACGGCATTGGGTCGCTCCTGAATGTCAGGTGGCAGGTCAATCACTTCAAACACGCGCTCGAAGCTGACCAGTGAGGTTGCCAGCGAGGGCGGCAGTTCGGAAATGCTCTGCAACACGCTGTAGAACTGCGACAAGTAGGCGGCGAAGGCGATGATTGTGCCGATGGTGAAAACGCCCTCTAACACCAGATAGCCGCCAATCCAGTAGACACCGGCAATGCCAAATGCGCCCAGCAGTTTGGACCAGACGCTGAACTGTTCATTGATACGCGCTTTTTCGATGTGAATATCCCGCACTGCCCCGGCATGTTCATCAAAACGAGCAATTTCGGCGCGGCGCTGACCGAACAATTTCACCAGAAAGGCCCCGCCGATGTTAAGCGTCTCGTGCATGAGGGTGTTCATGGCGGCATCGCGGTAGGCTTTTTCACGCGCCGTGTGGTCCATGTACTTGCTGGCCCGCTTGGAGATGGGGATGTAGATGGGCAGCAGCAGCAGCCCGAACAGCAGCAAACGCCATTCCAGCAATCCCATTACGATTAGCAGCGCGACAAACTTCACAATCAGCGTCACGGTGTTGATGATGGTCGAGCTAATCGCCCGCTGGGCATCGCGCACATCATTATTGAGGCGGCTGAGTAATTCGCCTGTGCGGTTATTGGTATAGAAGCGGATCGACATGTCCTGCAAATGGCTGTAGAGATCATGGCGCAGGTCAAATACCACGCCTTCGCTGACCGCTGCATTGAGGCGCGTCTTGTAGATGCTGATCAGGCCATTGACGACCGGCAGCACAAACAGCAGCACCGCCATTGTATTGAGGCGCGACAGGTCATCTTCTTCAACCGTGATGTCGATCAGGTCGCGAAAAACCAGCGGCTGAACGAGACTCAACATGGTGGTGATCAGGATCAGGGCTAGCAGGATGTAGATACGTGTTCGATAGGGCCGGGCGTAGTGAAACACACGCCGGATGAGTCCCCATTTTTCTTTCAGCAAAGAAGCTCCTTATTGCTACCATCATGGAGTCTATACGCGAACATATTAGAAGTGTTTTATCATGGCAGGATTTCTGATGATGTTCTTATGTGCGGGTTTTGCAAGATGATGACCTTGAATTCAGCTTTGATGTGGTTTCCACGAGCGATTCGGCTCAGTCCTTGCTGATTGATTACGTGGTGCATCTGTTCAGAAAAAATGGCACACACAGCGAAAAAGTGTTTAAACTAATGCAACGGGACATTCAACCCGGCGAACGGCTGATGGTAAAGCGCAAACAGAGTTTTCGTCCGGTATCGACCCGCAAATACTACGCCGGTCCCCATGCCATTGAGATTCAAATCAACGGGCAGCGGGCGGGCAAGGTGGATTTTCAACTAACGGACGAGGATAAGATGGATGAGATTTTTGACAATTTAATCGGTGGTACGGTCTCCACGTTGACGCCGTTTGGCTGCATTCGTAACTGTGTGGCCGGGATTATGCTCTTCTTTCTGGCATACGTTGCGCTGGTGGTGGTGTTTATCATCATACAGGGAATGTAATTCTAAACCTATTTTTACGTTGTGGGCGTAGGCTGAATGCAAAGCACAGAAAGCAGGAAGCTCATGGAAACAGCGGATAGCATTGTCAGCAAGATTTTCCAGACAGTCATTGTAGGTAGTAGTTTTACCATTGCGTTGCGAAACTGTGGCGTCGTGCTCGGTGTCGCACGGCTGGCCTTTACGCTGTTGACGGTTCTGTTCGTCTTCATACAGGAAGGAATGCTGTTTTAGTCCGCGAGACGATAAGCCAAAATCAACCCCACCCCGGCTAGTACAAGTGGTACTGCAATCAGAGCGCCGTAACTCAGTTGCAGTACTACCACATACCACACGCCCAGAAACACCAATTGAACCACCAGACTGGCAGCAAATGCCAGCAGGCCGCTGCGCAGCCATAACCCCAGCGCCACGCCGCTGGTGATCGACAGCAGGCTCATACCCACCAAACTGAGGACCGCCATAAACGCAAATACCTCCCTCTCGATAGGAATGTCTATAACGGCGTAACGAAAACGTGTGCTGGCGGAGAGTAAGATAATGCCGTCGGTAATGATAATCATCGGGGGGATGGCGAACGCGGGCAGGCCGGTTTCATAATGAAAACGCCGCAAGCCACCCCAGATATACCCACCTACCAGATCACGGCGCGACAGCATGGTTATTCGCAGCAATTCATAATTGGTGCGGCTGACATCGTGAGCGGTGAACCATGCCATGAATGGCCCCACAATCAATGAGTAAAGCACCATCACCCCACCTGCTGCCATGAACAGTTTGAGGGTTCCCCGCAGTTGCAGCACTCCGTAAGTCACAATCATCAGGTTGATGACCAGCCACAACAAAACAAAACCCGTCGTTACATCGTATACGAACCGGCGTGGTCGCTTGCCCAGCCGCCGCAAATGGGGATTGTCACGCATGGCGTTGCTGAATTGGATTTCTCATAATTTCAGTATAGTATTGGTCTATCATTTCAGCATGAGATGGGGCAAGAATGTGTTCCGATAAGTCGCTCGGCGCTCATCTTGAGCGTTTTTCGTCCACGATTATTTACACACTGTTGGGGTGGCTGTTCTTATTTTTCCTGCCGCTTATCCTCATCCTCGAATTTCCCGACCGCCAGCTTGAACAGATGGTTGCTACCGCCTATTTGATTGCTGGCGTTGCCATCTTATGGAAAACGGGTTTTTTCAAGAAGCCATTTCAACGTTTAACGCTCGTTGACGTTTATGAAAACGGCCTGATAATTCAACGCTTCGGAAAAACATTATGCTGGGAGTGGCAGGATATCGATTTCTTCACCAGTAAAGCAGAGCCGCTGTATCATCCTCGCTTTGGCTTTGGACGGCAGCCTGATGGCAGTTATCAACTGAAGAAGATTCTATTTGAAACGAACCGTCAATTGAAACTCTATACCGGGGAGAAGGTAGTCTTCCGATTACCCTTTGTCGGAAACCGGGAACGATTGTATACGGCTATTTTGGAGCAGGTAGAGCCGATCTTCATTGAGCGTCTGCTGCACCAAATAGAGGATGGCGAATCGGTAACCATCGGTGACATGCAAATCAGTCGGGATTATGTGCATGATACGCCCACCGCGCATGTAAAGGACATCACTGTCAATCCAACCCACGTCGTTATCACCGATAGATTGTTGCATACGCTCTATGTGAAATAGGATTGACAAAAAAGAACTGTCTCCCAAGATGGGAAGTCAGCAAACCAACCAACTTAGGAGGACAGTTCAGTGACAAGTATA
>JAKEEQ010000418.1 GCA_022616515.1 Chloroflexota bacterium
ACCAGGCACGGGGCGATACAGACCACATCCACAGATCAGCTTCACTACTGTCTGGAGCGTATCCTGACAATTAATCCGGGGAGCCTGCTGGCGATTCGGATGTTGAAACGCCTGAACTATCAGAAGGCGACCAAAACGCAAGTCATCGCCGTCATTCAAGAATCCCTCGCATAATCTGCTACCGGGCTATCTTTTGTGAGATAGCCCATTCTTTTTGTCTCGCCAAACCATGTATAATAACCCCCGAAATATTCGCCCAATGACGTTGATTGAAGCTTTATGACAACCAAAACACAAGAATGGGAAGCCGTTATTGGCATGGAAGTTCATGCCGAACTAATGACTGCCAGCAAAATGTTCTGCACCTGTGCGGTAGTGGATACCACGCTCGCCGCACCCAACACGGCCACCTGTGCCATTTGCACGGGGATGCCGGGCGTCCTGCCGGTAATCAATAGGAAAGCCATCGAATATGCGATTATGGTAGGGTTGGCCTTGAACTGCGAGATTCCGCCCTACAATATCTTCGCCCGCAAGAATTATTTTTATCCCGACTTGCCCAAAGGCTACCAGATAAGCCAGTATGAATATCCGCTGGCGGTCAATGGCTGGATTGACATCGACCTGCCGGACGGCAGCATCAAACGCATCGGCATCCGGCGTGCTCATCTAGAAGAAGACACCGGCAAGTTGGCCCATATGGATGATGGCAGCAGTCTGGTAGATTACAATCGCTCCGGAGTTCCCCTGCTGGAAATCGTGACAGAGCCGGACATTCGTAGTGCAGAAGAAGCCGAAGCGTATGCCCGAAAATTGCGAGCTATTCTACAATATTTAGGAGTCAACAGCGGCGATATGAGCAAGGGTGTCTTGCGCGTGGAGGCCAACATTTCGGTGCGTCCGGTGGGCGAAGACGCCTTCCGTACCCGTACCGAAGTCAAAAACCTGAACAGCATCCGCAACATGTACCGCGCCACGCAATATGAAATTGAGCGTCAAATAAAAGTGTGGGAAAGCGGGGGTGCGGTAAAACAGGAGACAATGGGCTGGGACGATGCCCGTCAGGCAACGGTGACACAGCGCAGCAAAGAATTGGCGGAAGATTATCGCTACTTCCCGGAGCCAGATTTGCCCGTCGTCGAAGTTTCCCGCGAATGGGTGGAAGCAATTCGCCGTCAGATGCCGGAACTGCCCGACGCCAAGCGCCAGCGTTTCACCGAAGAATTGGGTCTGGGAGCTTATGATGCCGGGGTATTGATTGCCGACCGGGCCATTGCCGATTATTTTGAAGCAGCGATTGCGGCAGGCGGCGATCCCAAGAAAGTCGCCAACTGGATTATCACGGAAGTGTTCCGCCTGATGAACAACGACAATCTGGAACGTGAGGACATCGGCTCTATCAAGGTCACGCCGCAAACGCTTGTGGAGTTAATCGGATTAGTGGATAAGAACACCATCAATAACAATATCGCCAAGAAAGTGCTGGCGATGACTTATGAAGATGGCGGCAGCCCGGCAGCCATTGTCAAAGAGCAGGGTCTGGCTCAGGAATCGGATGAAGGTGTCTTGCGTGAGGCTGTCGTGACGGTCCTCGACGATAATCCCGATGAAGTGCAGCGGTATCTGGCTGGCGAAGAAAAAGTCGCCAATTTTCTGATGGGACAGGTAATGCGGGCCATGCACGGCAAAGGCAATGCGCAAATCGTCAACCAGTTAATCGCTGAAGAGTTGGACAAGCGACGCTAATGGGTAGGGTGGAGTATCTGACAATCGAAAGCGAGGCGTTGAAGGGAAATCGCCTCGGTGACCCCCATGTGCGGCAGTTGGCCGTTTATCTGCCGGATGGCTATGAGGACAGCAATCATGAATATCCGGTCATTGTTTATCTGAGCGCACACGGACGAACCCATTACTACTACATCAACTGGAATCAATATGACGAAACCCTGCCCCAGCGCCTTGACCGTCTGATTGCCAGCGGCGAGATGCCACCTGCCATTGTCGCACTGCCCGATGACTGGACACGCTTCGGCGGTTCACAGTTCATCGATTCGCCCATTGGCAATTACGAGACTTATTTGCTCGACGAAATCATTCCCACAGTCGATGAACACTATCGCACACTGCCAGATAGAGAACACCGGGCGGTGATGGGACACAGCAGCGGTGGCTATGGGGCGCTGTATCATACCATGAAACATCCGGAGATTTTTGGTGCAGTAGCGGCGAAGGCCCCGGATGCCTATTTTGAGTATAATGCCCTGCCTGCACTGTCACGATTTCACCAGCAGGTGGCGAAATATGGTGGAATCGGTGAATTCATTGACCAGATTCCCGACATACACCCCAAGAGGGGCAGTTTCTGGGAGGCGATTCATACCACCATGTATTCGATGGCTTATGCCCCCAACCCGCATGCGCCGCTGGGTTTTGACCCGCCCATTGATGAAAAAACCGGCGCACTGGTGACAGATGTCTGGGAACGCTGGCTGGCCTTTGACCCGGTGCGTATGCTTGAGGAGCCACAATATCAGGATGCGCTGCGCTCGATGCGGACGATTTTTCTGGATGTGGGAAGTTTTGATGAATACCAGTTACAGGTGGGGTCACGACTGATACATAAACGTCTAACGAATCTGGGCATCGAGCATCAATATGAAGAGTTTCCGGATGGGCACAGTTCAACCAGCTACCGTTTTGATGTATCGTTGCCAATTATAGCAAAAGCAATTTCACCTTAGGGCTATGAATAAGAAATTTGCGATCTTCCTGATAATCATCAGCGGCGTTCTGGCAGCATGTAGGACTGGCGAGACAGTGGAGGTATCCGCGACCCCGGCAGTAATTCTCCCATCCAATACGCCGACCTTTCCCACCCAGACGCCCATCCAACCAACCCCTAATCCGACGCGCGTGGCAGTGGGCAGTGCAGTGTTAAGTGAAGACGGCACATACACAGTGCGCCCCGGTGATACACTCAACTCCATTGCCACACGATTTGGCCTCACGGCACAGGAAATAATGGACGCCAACGGCCTGTTAAATCCCAATGTTCTAGAGGTGAATCAGGTTCTGATCATTCCTCCGGGTGCGGAAGCGCCGCCTACCCCGGTGAAAAGTTTTAAATCGATTCCCGACAGCGAACTGGTATGGGGACCAACTGCATCGACATTTGATATTGCGACGTATGTCAAAAATAAGCCGGGTTTCCTGTATGCCTATTCGGAGGAAATCGGCGACGATCTGCGCTCCGGGGTTGAGATTTTGACGGAAATCGCCATAGATTACAGCATCAATCCGCGCCTACTGATTGCGCTGCTGGAGTACCAGAGCGGCTGGCTGTCCAATCCGACGCCAAACGAAGCGGAAATATTGTTTCCGATGGGTGTGCGGGGGGGTTCGGGTTTTCAGGACCAACTGCTGCGGGCGGCTAACCAACTCAACGAAGGCTACTATGGTTGGCGTTATAGCGGCCTGACGGGGACAACTTTCGCCGACGGTACACCGCTAACGTTTGACCCGACCCTCAATGCGGGAACGGTGGCAGTGCAGTATTTCTTCGCCCAGAATAACGATCCCGGTATATGGCAGTTTCACACCAGCGAACAGGGCTTTTTCCAGACGTATTTGAATCTGTGGGGTGATCCATTTCCGAATGCGATTGATCCCGTGCCACCGAGTTTACAGCAACCAACTTTTGCCTTGCCCTTTACCTCTGGTGAAACGTGGTATTTCACGGGTGGGCCGCATGGTGGATACAATTCGGGCAGTGCGTGGGCGTCTATTGACTTCGCGCCGCCACCTCCCCCGGAGGAACTGATTAACGAGCAAGGCTACTGCTACATTTCGACCAATTATGTGACGGCGGTTGCACCGGGTGTCATTGCCCGCAGTGGGGATGGTTATGTCATACTGGACCTTGATGGCGACGGCAATGAGCATACGGGCTGGGTGGTTGTGTATTTGCATATCTCATCCGAGGGTGTCATCAGCGAGGGTACTCAGGTACAGACCGGGACACGGCTTGGGCATCCATCCTGCGAGGGTGGTTTCTCCAACGCGACCCATTTACACTTTGGCCGTCGCTATAATGGCGAATGGATACCCATCACCTGCCATGTGTGCGCCTCAGACATCAACGCCCCGCCGCTGGTCATGAGCAACTGGACATTCATCGGTTATGTCGGGCAAGAATATCAGGGTTATGCAGTTAACCCCAATGCGGATGGTATCCGGCGGGCCGAACAGGGTCGCGAGGACCCCATCAACCAGTTTTCATACTGATTGCAATCACCACATGGGCTTGCGTGTAAGCATATTGAATATGAAACCAGTGTTGCGCCACCAGTCAGCTATATAATCCACTAAAAGATTCTTTGGCTCAATACGTGATTGACGCTCAAATAAGCTTTGGGCCAAGGATATGATGTAATCTCGGCCTTTGTAGCCGCGTTCGAGCCTGTCTACCCAGCGTTGCGGAATTCCCTGTAGACCATTCCAGGCACCACTTGTGTTCCCGACTATGGCGGCCATTGTATCTGTATCCCAACCCGCATTTACACAGAACAAGACAGTTTGTTCAAAATCATCCGGGTACTTCAAGAACGCATAAATCGCAGTCGGGATAATATCGGTGATGGGACTCCCTATCACCTTACTAGCACTGAGCAACTTCTTGAGTACCTCTTCTTCCGGCCAGGCTAACATCTCTTCAAGGCTCAAGAGTTTTTGCCTGAGTTCGGAGTCATACTCACCCGCGATATCTGTCAACTCACGCAGATAAGCCTGTCTGTCAAACTCTGTATGTGCAAGACAATACGCAATGGAAAACACACTCACCAGCGCCCCGGCTATGGCAGCAGGATGGGTATGAGTGACCCGGCTACACTCAACAGTCTTTTCCAACAGAGCCGGGCGATCATCATAGTAAAATAAAGCCAGTGGGGCGGCCCGCATTGCCGCGCTGCTTCCCGGCACATTTCGTCCTGTATTACGCAATCCCAACAAGCATTTCATAGCTGCATTCTTGGTGCTGCGTCCGCTCAGTCGTGGAAACACCAACCACCAGCGTGCTAATTGGCGTCGAAAGTGGGAGTGATCATATCCTTGATTGGCTACAAGGGTTTCAGCCAGGGCTATGGTCAATTGTGTGTCATCTGTGTAGTAACCCCAGGATGGCCTGACCTTATAGTCCGTCAGCCTCGTATACTTGTCCTGGATGCGTTTGCGGCTCATATTTTCACTGGTAAATCCAAGCGCGTCACCCACGGCACCTCCTAATAGGCAGCCTATAAACTTGTTCTCCAAAGTAGTTTGTTTACCCGGTTCCACGATTTCACACTCCTGCCTGATGACTTAGGATTTATGCGACGCGATCAGGAAATCAGCCGCAGCATCTGAATTCGCCGCACATATGTTGATCTAGACTTGCGCTTGTTGTGACTCATTTAAGCAATTGCGGCGACGTTACACTAACCGGCTGACAAGCGATGTTTCTCCGTCCGCCGAATAGCGATACTGCCACGCCGTACTGTGCGGGACTTCACCACGTAAATAGGCCACAATGGGTTCGCGCATTGGTGCATAAGGCTGGCTATCCTCAATCATCTGTGCAGCATCACGCAATGCAACAAAGCGGGTGTCGAGAATGAAATTGTCCGGGTCGTTGGGAAGCAGATCACCGATCCAGGCATCAACCTCATAAACATGGACGATAGATTGCCCGCTGTGGTCCGCCGCCAGATTATGAAGCGTGTAGACCAACCCGCCCACTTTTTCGACTACTAAGCCCGTTTCCTCATACACTTCACGGACAAGAGCGTCGGCGTAAAATTCACCATTCTCGACGCGCCCACCGGGAATAGCCCACGATGAATGTGGGTCATCTGGCCCTTGCTGCTCCACCAATAGGATTTTTCCGTCTTCCTGAATAATGGCCCCAACAATAAGCAGCGTTCTCAACACACTTCTCCTGACAATGTTTAAGTACAACTCAGTTTTCATACTAACCGGCTGATGAGTGTTACATCTTCAACGGTGATACGGCGATACTGCCACGCTGTGCCAAACGGTACTTCACCACGCAGGTATGCAACGACCGGGTCACGCATTGGCGCATAAAACTGGCTGTCGGCAATCAATCGAATCGCTTCGGGAATGGGAACGAAGCGGGCACTGAGGATGAAACCATCCGGGTCGTTCGGTATCACATCCCCGATCCATGAATCAACCCTGTAGACGTGGATTATCGACTGCCCATCATGATCGCTTGCCAGAATGTGGTTGGTGTAGACCAGTCCGCCAATCTTTTCAACCATCAGGCCCGTTTCCTCATAGACTTCACGGACAAGGGCCTCGGCGTAAAATTCGCCATGCTCCACGCGCCCGCCGGGAATGGTCCAGTAGGGATGAGGGTCTTGCTCCCACTGCTGCTGTACCAGCAAAATTCTCCCGTCTTCTTTGAGGATCGCGCCTACAATCAAAAGTGTCTTCATCGTCTTGCTCCTGAATGCATTCAATTAAACCTCAAAACGTCCGTTTGCGGTACACTCGATGAGAACAGGGACTACGAACAAGTTGTCAGGCATGTCAATTCGTACCTAACTGACACGGCGATGCCGTGTCCCTACGCATAAAAACGATTCTGTAGGGACACCGCAGTGCTGTGTCTGTCGCAGAACAGGGAACCAAATCTAGATTCGATGACAGTCGTTCGTACACCCTGAGAACATTCATTGGAGGGAGGTAGTGGTTGAGCTAGCGGACGCCATGTAAAGCGTCCCTACGATCATTCACGATTCCCGTAGGGGGACAGCATAGATGCTGTTCGTCAATATAAATCATTCATCAGTCAGTATGTCACCACTACCGAGAGGGAACCTATGAAGTATCTGATTTTAATGTTGTGTCTGGGGATGCTGATTTCTGGTCTCACAACGACTCTATCTGGTCATGCTCAGGAAACGCCCATCGCGAACCGCATTGCGGTGCGTGTGGTGGATGGTGAAGGTGAGTTTTACAATACCATGACCGGCGAGACCTTTGTCCCACGCGGCGTCAATTTTATCGACTGGAAAATGGTGGGCGGTGGTTACTACGATTATCCGTTTCATGTTGGCCTGTACGATGCCGAACATATACGAACGCATTTCCGCGCACTGGCGGAACGGGGCTACAACACCGGGCGTATCTTCTTCGACCACTGCAACACGGGGACGCTGTGTATCAACAATCCTGATGGTCGCGGTCTCAATCCAGTCTATATCGACAATATCGTTGAAACGATGCAGATCGCAGGCGAAGAAGGGATTTACCTGCTGCTGACCTCGAATGACTTACCTGATGAGGGCGGATATTGGGACATCTCCAATCAGGGGGCCAACGAAACCTTTGAAGGTTATCGTAACGCGCATTATTTGACGGAGCCGGGCGTTCGCTCGGCAAAAATCTACTGGGAAGATTTGATGCAAGCCTTCACCGAGCGGAACGCCCCGACGGAAGTGTTGTTGGGTTGGTCGCTGCTCAACGAGCAGTGGTATTTTAAGAAGCAGCCGCCGTTGTCGCTCAACACGGGAGCAGTCACCACCGCCAACGGGGAAACGTATGATCTCAGTGACCCTGAACAGAAGCGGGCTATGCTGGTGGAAGGCATTGCGTATTACATCAACGAAGTGAGTGCGGTCATCCGCGAATACGACCCGGAAACGCTGATTACCACCGGATTTTTCGCACCCCAATTTCCGAATCCAACCGAGACGGGCGGTGACTGGTATGTGGACACAGCGCTGCTGTTTGACCTCACCACGCTGGATTTCTATGATTTTCATGCCTATCCGGGTGGTGATATTGATGTTGTCTCGGTTGCCGAGAATTTCGGGATGCTGGACCATCCTGAATATCCGGTTATTATGGGCGAGGTTGGCGCATTTGAGCATATCTATGCCGGTTCAGATTTAGCGGCCATTGCCCTCAACGAATGGATAACCACATCCTGCACGGTTGGATTTGATGGCTGGCTGTTCTGGGATTATTTCGGTGCGCCGAGCATTATCGGTGATTCGGCATGGGGTATGGTTGAGGATGACAGCTTTCTGCTTGATGTTTTCGCGCCAGTCAATCAACCAGATGCCTGCCTGCTTATTGATATACCAACGCATAATTTAGCGTTTCGTCGTCCGGCAACGGCTTCACGCAGCTTGCCGCAAGAGCCAACATCGAATTTGACAGATGGCTCAGACGCGCAGTGGGGCGCAGGTGAGCATCCGCCGCACTGGATTATGATTGATCTGGAAGAACCACAAACGATCAGGGAGGTTACGCTGCAAGTGGCACAGTATCCCGCCGGGGTAACCACTCATCAGGTGTGGGCACAATTGAGTGATGGGCGGTATGTTTTACTCCAAACAATGACTGGCAACACCAACGATAACGAGGTTTTGAGTGTGACATTGGAGAGGCCGCTGCCGGATGTGCAGGCCATTCGTGTGGATACGTTGGAAAGCCCGTCATGGGTCGCCTGGAAGGAAATCAGCGTGTTTGGTGGCGATGGCGGTGATGCTGCATGTGTGGTGTGGGCAACTGCCAATATCAATCTGCGTGAACAGCCGACCACTGGTTCGGCTGCGGTGGGGCAAATGCCCGCCGGGCGAGGAGCCTATATCGACGGGCAAACGATGGGTGAAGATGGCTTTGTGTGGTGGCATTTGCTGGGAGATGTGTGGGTACGCAGCGATGTCGTGGAAGTGAGCGGCGAATGCGAATCATTACCGGCAATCAATTGATGACGCGGCAAAGATTTGTTTAAACCTCACCGCACGGTTTGCGGTAAACTCTTTGTCAGGATTCTGTTGCCAGTAGTGGTAACGCATTGGCTGATACGGTGGTTTAGCTGGCGGACGCCATGTATGGCGTCCCTACGGAAGTCATGAGTAATCGTAGGGACAGCATATATGCTGTCCGAAAAAAAGAAAATCACTCATCAGTCAATAGGGCACCACTACCCTGTTGTCAAAGGAACAGTGGTTATGAGTTATGACAAGGCGGCGTTCGATGCTTATATTGAGGCCAATCGAAAACGCTTCTTAAAAGAATTAGGTGAACTGATTGCTATCGAAAGTGTTGCGGCGGATAAACGCGATACCCGTCCCGCCGCGCAGTGGTTGAAGGGGCGTTTTGAGAAATTGGGCGCAATCGTCACCCTTTATGAACTGCCGGACAGCGAGTCGCCAGTCGTGATGGCTGAAATCGGCGATGGCGATAAAACACTGATGATTTACGATCATTATGACGTACAACCCGAAACGCCGATTGAGTTGTGGGATACGCCGCCGTTTGAACTGGTAGAACGCGATGGCCTGCTCTACGGGCGCGGTGTGGTCGATAATAAGGGCGAGTTGATGGTGCGCATCCAGACCATCGAAAATTGGCTGGTGACACACGGCGAACTCCCGCTCAAAATCCGGTTTGTGGTGGAAGGCGAAGAGGAAATCGGCAGCCTACATCTCGACCATTGGGCCGAAGAACACAGGGATATACTCAAAGCCGATGGCTGCCTGTGGGAAGGCGGCGGGCGCGATGAGAATGACCGTATCTCGATGGCGGAAGGCTGCAAGGGCATCGCCTATTTTGAGCTGCATGTCGAGAACGCGGCTTATGACCTGCATTCATCGCTGGCTCCGATGGTGGGTAATCCGGCGTGGCGGCTGGTGTGGGCACTGGCGTCGATGAAAGATGAGCAGGATAACATCATCATTGATGGTTATCAGGATCATGTTCGCGGATTTTCCGAGAGTTTGATGCAGCGCATTGACCAACTGCCCTTTAATGCCGAACGGATGAAGGAAAATCTGGGAATTACAGATTGGATTAATGGCATGACCAATGCCCAGGCGCATCGCCGTCATTTTACCGAGCCAACGATGACCATCAGTGGTTTTGAGAGCGGCTATACCGGCGTCGGGACGAAAACGATTGTCCCGGCGAAGGCATGGTGCAAACTCGATTTCCGGCTGGTTCCTGATTTGACGCCGGATCTTGTAGAGGAGTTGGTACGCAATCATCTGGACAAGCGCGGATTCACCGACATCAAAATTGTGCGGCTGGCGGGTGAGCATCCGGCAATGGACCCGCACGACAGTGATGTGAAGCAGGCGGCGATTGATGCGTGTAAGGAAACGTTTGGCGAGGAGCCGTTAATTTCGCCGTGGTTTACGGGAAGCGGACCACTGTATCCACTGAGTGTGATGCTCGATATTCCGGTGATTTCTGCCGGGGCAACATGGCATCCCAAAGCCCGTGCCCACGCCCCTAACGAGAACATCTTCGTGAAAGACTACTTTGATTCGATGCGGTTCACGGCGGCGCTGTTTGACATTTTCGGTCGTTCGTAGAATAAGCGGGGCATTTCGCCATGCCCCCGCCAGCGATTGAAAGTGTCAAGGACGTGCCGTTGCACGTCCCTACAGAGAATCATGGGATGTCGTAGGGACGCCCAACGGGGCGTCCTGGTAATTCAGTTGCGGAGTGGCACAAACTCAACGAAGGTGATGCACATTTCATCTTGAGTGCGCTCGCCCCATACAATGTAGCGGTCGCCTTCCGAATTATCCCAGATACAGGTCAATCGTACCGTATCGCCCGCCTTAACCGGAATTGGCTCAACGTATTGGTAAGTACCCTGCCAGTGGAAGTCCCATTCGGGAATGTTGATAAGCACCTGTTCTTCGGGCGTATCGGGATTGAGAACCAGTGACGTTTGCTTGCCGCGTTCGTGCATATGCGGCGTGACCCCAACAATGTAGCCATCCGCCGGGATGTGATTGTCACAGTCGCTCACCACATGGCTGGCGTCCATTCCGGCGTAATCTTCGAGAGTTTTGTCACAGCGGCGCAGCAGCAACTGTGGGCGCAGACGACCACGCCCCTGTTGTTCCAACAGCATGTCTCGGTCACACAGGGGATTATCTACGCCAGCCGGGCATGGAATTTCCACCGGAGCGGTCACCGGATAAGCGATGTAGGCGTCAAGATCCGCCGTACCCGGTTCAATTTGAAACACCACGCTCGTCTGGTCTGGCTTAACGCCTGCTTCGGTGTTGTAATGGACCTGCAAAATTAAGATGCTGTCGGCAGGAATAAGAACACCTGTGCCTTCATGGGAGGTAATAGGGACCATACCGGGAACCCACCCCCCGACCATCGCTGTGCCAAATGCGCTGGCCTGCACGGTCAGGTTCGTGCCGCCAAAACATTCCCAGCCGGGACGACCATCCTCGCGGGCCTTGATTTCGGCTTCGGCGCGGGCTGCGGCAGGGGCTTGAAAGACAATTACGTGATGAACAAGTTCTGGATTGCCGGGGAAAACGTTATAGCCGGTGATAAATGTGTCATCGTCAAACTCAGGGTCAAGGACGAAGCAGCGGTAATCGTCGGTAATGGTTTCATCGGGTGTATAGGACACGGGCATCGTCAGTTCGAGGTCAACCCGAATATCTGGCACAGTAACGGTGGTCGGGTTGAGTGTATCATCCTGCCGCTTTGTTTCATCACCGAGCGGTGCGCCACCCTCATGCCATGCCACAATCGTGTGAATTTCATCCTGTGACAGACTGCGATTGTGTTTAAAAGCCGGGGAACTGTCGTCCGGCATCCAGGGGGGCATGTATTCGATGCTGGTGACCCACGCAATATCTTCGGCATATTCCAGAATATCTTGATAAGTATCCATCGAGAAGCGCTCATAGCCGATTTGCCCGGCCTGATGACAGATGACGCAGTTTTGCTCAATAATCGGCTCTACGTCCTCAAAATAGGTGGGAACGCGCTCGGCCAACACAGTTTCCACATCAACATTTTCCGGTTCGGCGGTGGTACTGGGGTCCGGTGTGTGATGTAAGGGTGGAGATGCGCTGACGGTGGCTCCCCCTGCCAGCAAGGCAGCACTTACCATTAGAAGCCCGATTAAGCACAGGCTGAAAGCAATGGTTCTCATTCAAACTCCCTCCGGTCTATAGGTTTCGGAGGGGCGCGGTGCACCGCGTCCCACACCTAAATAATCATCATTCGTATTTAAACGTTACCACCAGTGTTTTAACAATGTGTAATCTACCTGTTAAATTATTTCGCGGATAACGGGCAAGGCTTTGCGCAGGGCATTACCGCGATGGCTAATGGCATGTTTTTCGGCGTCGGGTAGCTCGGCAATGGTACGTCCATTGGGTAACTCGAACACCGGGTCATAACCAAAACCATTTTCGCCACGCGGACCGTAGCCGATTTTCCCTTCGACAGTACCCACAACGACCGGGATGTCCTCCAGCCTATCATGTTCGGGCAGAGCGATGGCAATTACACACACAAAACGGGCGTCGCGCTTTTCATCGGGCACACTGGCAAGTTTATCCAGCAGCAAGGTATAACGCCCGGCGTCGCTGTCAATGTCAGGTCCTCCATAGCGGGCCGAATAAACACCCGGTTCGCCATTCAGGGCGTCAACCTCAAGGCCCGAATCATCAGCGAAAGTCACAAGTCCAGATGCTTTCTGATATTCATACGCTTTCAGACGGGCATTTTCCTCAAAAGTTGCGCCTGTTTCCTCAACGTCCATCTCACCGAGGCCAACATCCCACAACGAAACCCACTCCACGTCTTCCAGTTCACTCAACATATCGCGGAATTCGTCAAGCTTGTGGAGGTTTCTGGTGGCAACAAGCAGCTTCTGTGTCATCAAATGTTCCTTGTGGTTATTATGGCGGACGCCCAACGGGGCGTCCCTACACACGTTTCGCCATATTCGTAGGGACGTGCAACGGCACGTCCTGCATTCATGCGGCTTACGGGGAGGAGTTTGTACCCACGAAGTTCAATGTTAACCGGAATTATGCAAGCGACTCTTCCACGCGATCCGTCGTCACATCAATCGGAGTGTCGCACTGTTTGAGATATTCCTCAAGGGCTTCGCGGATAATGGTTGGTACTTTGTATTCTGGCTGGATATTCCACTCGGCCTGTACGTATCCGAAGAGGCTCTCAAACTCAAAATCGCTGGCGGCTACCCGGTAGGTACGGTCCGTCTGAAGCGGTTCGTCATCAACATATAGTTTGCCATCGCGCACTATCGCCCCGGAAAGATGTATCAAGCCTCTAAATCGTCCACGCAGTCCACGCGATGACTCTTTTGCGAATTCCTGATCCAGCCCTTTTTTGATGACGGCGTACAGTTGCTCCCCGGTCAGCGTCGCGATGCCCGGATTGGCGGAAGAGTCACTGGCATCATAGAGGTCAAGGCGCTTTATGCTGCCCGCCGACAGACCCTTGT
This sequence comes from Chloroflexota bacterium, assembly GCA_022616515.1. GTDB lineage: Bacteria > Chloroflexota > Anaerolineae > Aggregatilineales > J027 > JAKEEQ01. Next base: position 13,316 of record JAKEEQ010000418.1, read on the forward strand.
CAAAAGCCTGCCCGACCACCACCAGCCCAATCTCGCCTTTCACATAGTGGCGCAGCGCATCGGCCATCAGATTGCCCATTTTGCACTCACAGTCAAGCGCGTAGTCAAAGTCAGTGGCGAGTTCGGTGAGGATTTCCGACAGATGTGCTTCGATTTCCGCTTCAATTTTTTTGACTTCATCCAGCACGGCCTGTGAGGGTGGCGTATCTTCGGGGACAGGGATAACGCTGGCCTTCTCGATGACCAGTTCTTCATTATCATTCCAGTGCAAGTCGATACGGCCCAGATGTCCGGCATATTCCCCGGCCTGCGTGATGAGCACATTGCCAACTTGATTGCCCTCCGGGAGCAGATCATGGGAGTGTGCGCCGATGATGATATTCACTACATCCTGTAGTTTAGCGGCGAGTTCCATGTCCTCTTGCAGGCCAAGGTGGGAAATCAAAATCACGAGATCAACCCCATCCTGACTGAGCGACGCTGCCAGATTGCGCACGGTATGGCGGGTTGAGGGCAGTTCCAGACCAAAGAATGAGTTGTACTGAGACATCTGGGCGGTGACACCCACCAGCCCGATTACGGTTCGATTCGCGTTCATGACGTGGCGTGTTTCAACGCCTAATGGTGGATTGCCATTTTCCAGTCGAAGATTCGCCAGCAGCACCGGAAATCCCGCCGCCCCGGCATGATCTTGCAAAACCTGATAGCCATAGCGCAGTACCGACCCGTTGCCGACTGCCCCGGCATCACAGCCTGCCACTTTCAACAGGCGATACATCGCCGTGCCTTTGGTGAGACTGCTCAAGCGCACCGATGTTTCTTCCACATCCCCCGCATCAAAATAGAGTACGGCTGCTTCCGGGTTTTCATCGCGGATTTGCTGAACCAATGTCGCGACTCGGGCCAATCCATCAATGCGCCCATGAATATCGTTGGTGTGCAGGATGATTAGTTTGTCTACGCCAGTTCCGCCCATGCTTCCATCTTTTCATTGAGTAAGGATTGTAAATCGGTGTAACGGCTGCCGAGTTCAGCTACTTTCGCCACATCGCCTGCCTCGCTGGCAGTGGTGATCTCAGACGTTACGGTTTCAAGTTCGGCTTCCAGACGGTGAATATCGGCTTCCAGCGTGTCCAGCATTTTCTGACGCTGATACGGGGTGAGGCCATCCTTGCGCGACGTCCGCTCCCCATCGCCGGAATTTTGTTCATCTTCATTATCAGCCTGTCTGTTTCCGATTTCGACCTGCCGTCTTGCCTCACGCACCGCCAGAAATTGCTGATAACTACCTTCAAAAACCTCCATTTCGCCGGGTTGCAGCGACCAGATTTGCGAGGCAAGGGCGTCAATCAGATAGCGGTCGTGACTGACCAGCAGAATCGTGCCTTCATAGTCCTGCAAGACGCCTTCCAGCATTTCCTGTGCCGGAATGTCGAGATGATTGGTTGGCTCGTCCAGCAGCAGGACATTGGCTCCCGTCAGGGCCAACTTCGCCAGCGCAAGGCGTCCCCGTTCGCCGCCAGACAGCGTTTCGACTTTGCGGAACACGTCATCGCCCTGAAACATGTACCGCGCCAGATAATTACGCACTTCACTGTCCTGCAAGAACTTCACCTTGAAGATTTCGTCAATGAGCGTTTTGTCCGCTTCAAGGTCTTCATGGGCCTGCATAAAATAGCCAAGTTTGACCCGCGATCCCCATTCAAATTCGCCATCAAGGGGAGGCATCTTCCCTAAAATCGTCTTGAGGAAGGTGGACTTACCGATGCCATTCGGCCCGATGACGGCGGCGACTTCACCGCGCAGCAGGAGTATTTCGGGTACTTCAACGAGTGGTTCATCGTAACCGATGAGCATACCCTTTGTTTTGAACACCTGATTTGCCGCACGGCTGGCTTTCAGGTTGATGTGAAAGTTGCTGGTGTCTTCGGGCCGGTCGAGCAACCACGGATTATCGATGGCGCGACCGTGCCGGTCAGTGCCGCTCATCAAACGTTCGAGGCGCTTACGGCGTCCCTGTGCCTGGCGCGTATTTTGCCCGGCGATATTTTTCTTGATGTAGTCCTGTTCTTTCTTAATGAATTCCTGCTGAGCTTCAAACTCTTTGAGGCGGCGCTCGTGGCGTTCGTCGCGCTGTTGAACATAATGACTGTAATTGCCGCGATAGAGTTCGATTTCCCCGAAATTCAGTTCCCAGATGACGTTCACCGTATTGTCCATAAAGTAGCGGTCGTGGCTGACCATCAGCACCGCTCCCGGAAACGACTTCAGATAGCTTTCCAGCCATTCAACAGCGTTAATATCAAGATGATTGGTCGGCTCGTCAAGGATGAGCAGTTCTGGCTTTTCCAGCAGCAGGCGAGCCAGCAGGGCACGGGTTGTTTGACCGCCGGAAAGCTGAGAAAGCGGCATATCGTAGTCATCCGGTTCAAAACCCAGGCCATGCAGCACCCGTTTGGTTTCGTGTTCAATGTAATACCCACCTGAATCCTCAAAGCGACGCTGAAGATTGCCGTATTGTTCGAGGAGTTCATCCTGTTCATTGGCCCGCGCCGGGTCCGCCAGCGCGTGTTCGAGGTCCTGCAACCGTGCTTCAAGGGTGTGCAGGTGCTCAAAGGCGGTCATCATCTCATCCCAGATGGTCTGAGACCCATCAAGATCGGGTTTCTGGGGCAGAAATCCCATTGTCAGACCCTTGCTGCGGTGGATCGTGCCTTCCGTTGGTGAGTCGATGCCGAGCAGCAAATGAATGAGGGTGGTCTTGCCCGCACCATTCGGCCCGACCAGTGCAATGCGGGCGTTGTGAGGTATCTCAACGGTGACACCTGCAAAAATATCGTCAGGGCCAAAGCTTTTGCCAAGATTAATCGCTGTGAGAATTGACATTATGTTGTAGACCGTTCAATGATGATGCCCCGGAAAAATCCACGTCAAGCATATCATTCAGGGGGCAGAATTGTCTACGGTTGCCAGCGTCATGCCAGCTTCCGGTTTGGCCGGACATAACTGAACGTTCTGGCTGGAACGAAACGTTAATCAGTAGAATCACCCGGTCAATCACCCGCCGGGGGTGATGTCATCTCACACCTGTTTGCCCTACCCTGCAATGGAACAATCATGTAAGGAAGGTGTGGATTATGATACGCACTCGGATGCGAAAAATTCTCCGCGACATCATGTCGCGAAAGACACGCACGCTGCTGGTTTCGATCAGCATTTTCATCGGCGTATTTGGAACGATTATGCTGTTTTCCATGCGCGATTTGCTGGTGCGACAGCTAGAAGATGATCTTGAACAACAGAAGCTGGCAATGGTGCGGACGTCACTCGCTGCCAATCCTGAAACCACCGTCGATAACGAGCGTTTGTTGTCAACCCTACGCGAACAGCCCGACGTTACCACGGTAGAGGGGCAAGCGGTTTACCCACTTGTCTGGCGACAGGTGGGAGATGAAGAATACGAGACATCGTTTGTCTTCGCTTATTCGGAACCCTATGACGATATACAACTTGAGCCACCGAGTCTGATGAGTGGCGATTATCCCCGGTTGGGACAAAACGAACTGGCAATCGAGCGGCGTTTCGCCGATAAATACGACCTCGAAACGGGTGATGAGCTAGTGCTGCGTATTTTGAGCGAGGCAGAAAGCGGCGACCAGTCCGAAGAGACATGGATCGTCAGCGGCATCATTTTCTTTCCCTACGGCTATCCCGGGTTGAACGATGTCTTGCCCGAAGACAGCGTGTTTGCCGCGTATGATGATGCCCGTTATGTTGCCGGATTTGAGGGTTTCAGTTCTATTTATGCCCGGTTCACCGATTTCGCAGCCGCTGAACAGCAAACGGATGCCTTCACAGCGGCAGTTGCGGCGGAGGGATCATACGTGCCGGTGTTGTCGTACACGGAAGACCCCGCCGATCACAGCCGGATTCGCTTCGCCCGGACCATCGGCAATATCATGGCAAGTCTGGCACTGCTGGCATTGTTTGTCTCCGGCTTTCTGGTGTGGAATGTCATCAGTGCGCTTATCACCGAGCAGACCCAACAAATCGGTATCATGAAGTCGCTTGGAGCCAGCCAGTATGATATTATCGTCATCTACTGCGGGATTGCGCTCACATACGGGCTTCTGGGCATTATCCCCGGTGTGATACTCGGCATACCAGCAGGTTTTTTCGCCGCGCAGGGACTGGCTACCACTGCTAACAGCCTTATTGACGACTTCGGTTACTCTATCCCATCCATTGCACTGGGCATTGGCTCCGGGATACTTGTGCCCGTGCTGGCTGCCTTGATACCGGCGTGGCGCAGTTCGCGTGTGCAAATCCGCGAAGCCATCGCCGATAGGGGCATCTCCAGCGGCTACGGACGCGGGCCGTTGTCGGCACTGGTGGGTCGTCTTCCGCTGCCAATGACCGTCCGGCAGGGACTGGGTAATGTTCTGCGCAAAAGGGGACGTATGGCGCTGACTGGGGCGGCAATAGCGGTTGCGGTTGCTGCATTTAGCGGAGTGCTGGCTGCCTTCCTGACCGTTGACACCTATCTGGACGACATCTTCTCGTCCTATAACTACCAGTTCGGAATTACACCGAACGATCCAGATCGTCTTGATGCGGTGCGCACCATCATTGAAAACGATTTTGACCAACTAACACTCAGAGGACCTGCCGTGACAGTGGCAGTCGAGATTGAAGGGTTTGACCGAGAATATGATCCGGCGACGGGGCCACCTGCGCTATTTGCCACCGGCTATGATCCGTCCAGTCAGGCTTATGATCTGGAGCTAATTGATGGTCAAACACTGACTGAGAGTGCGGACGATGTGATTGTATCGCGGGGCATCGCGGAAGCGCTGGACAAACAGGTCGGGGATGTGCTTACCATCTCGGCTGGCGGTCACAGTGCGGATTATGAAATCGCCGGAATCACCTCTTATCCGCTGGATAATCTGTGGTTCACGTGGGAGACGTTATCTTCGCTGGCGGGTTTCACCGATGATGCTGGGAATCCGATTCCGGGTGGCGTTTATGTGGAGATGAGCAGCGCCGACCCAACGGCGGATGAGGTAGCAGATACCTTGCAGGAAATTGACAGTGTGCTGCATGATCGCGGCATTACGGCTTCCTACAGCAACATCGTTCTGTTAAATGAGTCCATATCGCAGGGCCTGTCGGTGTTTCAGGTGATCTTCAACTTTGCAGCGATTCTGGTGGCACTGGTGGGTGCTATCGGCCTGTTCAGCACCTTATCCATCAGCGTGTTTGAACGACAGAAGGAAATCGGCATTATGCGCTCGGTGGGAGCCGGTTCGCGGGCCATTGCGACTGAATTTCTGACCGAGGGTTATGTAGTGGGTCTCGCCGCGTGGATTATCGGCCTGCCCCTCAGCTACATGGTGAGCCTGGGATTGTTGGAAATGATGAATGTCACGGAGGATTACCAGAGCACTTATCCACCACGTGTATTTCTAGTCGGGTTGGTGGGTGTGCTGGTTATAACATCCTTCGCCAGTATCTGGCCGTCGATAGCTGCTGCTCGTAAGCGTGTTTCGGACATTCTGCGCTACCAGTAAAACATCACATCGCCACACCAAAACGCTGTATAGACCCCCGCTGTACAGCGTTTTTTGTTTGCGTTGTCCCGCTGACAAGCCCACAATTTTCTATGCAACTCATGGGTCGCCAGATTCGTAGACACTAGTGACGGGAGATGAAATACGCAAAATGTGAATTGCATCGCAGAAGATGAATATTTTCTCACCACCCTAACCCTCCCTTCCCCTCTGTCGCTGGCGCGACATCTCCCCATAATGCAGTTTTCCAAATTAATCGGGTAACATTTCAATTGGCTCTACATGGACAGCGGCGGACACAGCAGTGCTGTGTTCCTACGGGAATCGTGGATGAGCGTAGGGACGCCATACATGGCGTCCGCCAGCCACCGCACCAGATCGATCACCTCTCATCCTTACCCATTTATTCGGTCAAGTTGCCTAATCGGGAGAAGCGGAGAGGGAACGGATAGCGACGCGAAGCCTGCCCCAAAGTTCCCCATGAATGGGGAAAATGTTCGAAGGACAAAGGGGGAAGCTTGCCATCACTGTCGCACCAGAAGGGTTCATCCCATACCTTTTTCTGCAACTCATTGGTCCCGAATTCGTAGATGTTAGTAATGGGAGATGAATGAATAGCTGAGTGCGCAGCCAATATGAGCGATAAACACAAATCACCGCCAGAAATAAACGACCTGTTGCAAACCAAGTTTGTCAGGCCCAACCAGAACACGACCGTTATCCCCCGTGAGCGGCTTTTGGCATCGCTGGATGATGGTCAAAGCGGCAAGCTCACCTTGCTGTCAGCGCCAGCCGGTTTCGGCAAATCCACCCTTGTTAGTCAGTGGCTGGCCTCACATCGCGACACGTTGTTATCAGCATGGGTTGCCCTTGATGGCGGGGACAATGACCCGGTGCGCTTCTGGCGCTACTTCATCACGGCCTGTCAGGGCGGAGACTCCACGATTAGCGCGACGGCTTTGGAACGGCTCACCCAGCCACCGCTACCCAACTTTGAAGCGGTCCTGACGGCGTTCATCAATGGCCTGTCCGAGATGACGGAGAAACGTGTGTTGGTGCTGGAGGATTACCACCATATCACGACCCCTGTCATCCATAGTGCGTTAGCATTCTTGATTGACCGACTGCCACCCTCGCTGCATCTGGTGATTATCTCACGTGGAGAGTGCCCCCTACCGCTGGCAAAGCTGCGCATGGACGGCGAACTCAACGAACTTTCTGCCGATGACCTGCGCTTCTCACGTGAGGAAATCCAGACGTTCTTCCAGCATATTCTGTCGCTTGACCTCAAGGCAGACATACTGGCTCAATTTCACGCCCAGACGGAAGGTTGGGCTGCCGGGCTGCGGCTGGCAGCACTTACGTTGAAGGATCAGCGCGGCACTGAGGATGTAAACAGCGTTCTGGCTGGATTCTCCGGCAAGCACCAGTACCTGACCGATTATCTCGCTGAGGAAGTTCTGGGGGTGTTGCCACAGGATATGCGCGATTTCTTACTCAGAACGAGTTTCTTGTCGCGCCTGACGGGTGATTTATGCGATGCGGTTACCGGGCAAGGCGACAGTGCCGCGATTCTGGAAGATTTGCAGCATGCTAACGTGTTTATCACGTCCCTTGACGGGCGCTGGTATCGCTATCATGCCCTTTTCGCCGAAGCGATACAGAAAGAGGCACTACGGCAGTTAGGCAGCACTCAATGGCAAACACTGCATGACCGGGCCAGCCACTGGTATGAGAGACATGGATTCATTGCTGAGGCCGCTGAGCTGCGACTCGTCATTAAAGATTATGAACACGCTGCACATTTGATAACCAGCTTCATTGACACATCCGGGGTGTATGCCGAATATCACACGCTGAAACGCTGGTTTGAGGAATTGCCCTACGACGTGCTGGAAAACCATCCAATATTATGTTTTACCTGTGCCATGACCAGCCTCTTTACTGGAGACCGGCGGTCGCCAGCAACTGCCATGTTTATTGATAAATTGCTGCGGGTCGTCGAGGAACACTGGCAGTCCGAGAACAAATTTGAGCAGTTGGGTCGTGTGTATGCCTTGCGAGCGATGGTCGCCTTCTGGCAGGGCGATCTACAAACTGCCTTTGCGGCTGCCCGCCATGCGCAGGAGTTGCTGGCAGACGATGATTTGTGGTGGCGCGGTATCAGTTTGCTCCAGAATGCCTTCGAAGAATTGCTGGCTGGACGCAACAATGCAGCCAGACAATATCTCGTTGAGGCACAGGTCGCTAATGAGACTGTGGGAAACCAGCATGGAGCTTCAGCGGCACGTCTGCTGCTGGGACAAGTTTATTTACAGCGGGGAGAGCTTCGACAAGCCCGCGAAATTTATGAACAGATCTATGACGCCACTGCCACCAGAGTCGACTTTCGCGATGATCTGGCACATGCATTGACAGGATTGGCAACTCTGGCCTATGTATGGAACGATCTGGAACAGGCCCAGCAGCAAGCGTCGAAGGCCATCGGCATCGCACACGAGCTTGGTGCTGCTGAACTACTGGTTCCTGCGGTATTAATTCTGGCACGAGTGCGTCATGCGCGTGGCGAATCGGTCGAAGCACAGCAACTACTGCGTTCGACACTTGCCGACGTTCATATCCCGCTCCTCTGGCGCGAAATACAACTCGTACAGGCACAGTTAGCGCTGGCAGACGGTGATGTGGAGGCTGTCCAGCGCTGGCATACCAGTAAAGATGCAGAAAGTGGTTTTATCCCACATACGCTGCAAGAACAGGAAGCACTGCTGTCAGCGCGGTTGATGATTGAACAGAGTGAAATTGACAGTGCGCTCCGCCTACTGAAACCGTGGCAGGCCGATGCCCATGAACAGCAGCGCATCCGCACCGAAATCGAGATCATCATGCTGCGGGCACTGGCATATGCCGAGCAGGGCAGTCCCATACAGGCACGAAAGCTGCTCGAACAGGCACTGTCGCGGGCGCATGTTGAAAATCACCTTCGCCTATTCCTCGACGAAGGAGACCGGCTGGCAGTCCTGCTCCACGAGACGCTGCCCGGCATCAACGAACAAAAATATGCCATCTACGCTCGAATTCTACTTGTCGCTTTTGCCGAGCAAGCGCAGATGGAGGCTGAACACATCTCACCGGATGCGGTCGCGCTTTTCAAACCGCTCAGCGAACAGGAGCGCCGTGTTTTGCGTCTGCTGGCTGCCGGGTTGTCAAATCCTGAAATTGCCGAACAGTTTGTAGTTTCCGTCAATACAGTCAAAACTCAAGTGCAGAGTATCTACTACAAGCTCAACGTGTCGAATCGACAGCAAGCCGCCGAAGTGGCCCGGCATCTCAACCTGTAGTCCTCAATCACCCAGCGGATCACCTGCGGCGGGTGATGCCTTATCACCCATCATTCCGTTACCTTTATAAACATCAAGAAAAAGTCGACTTTATTCATGGTAGAGGTTTCGGACAGTATCCATGCTGTCCCTACGATTATCCACGACTCCCATAGGGACGCATAGCGCAATTTAACATTTAAATAAGGGTTATGGTTGTGTTGACATGGGACGCGGTGTACCGCGCCCCTCCGAAAAACAACACTGGAGGGGTCGGGTATACCGACCCCGGTTCCTCATAACCCGTACTATGACTTATCACCGGACCTGAATTTGGTTCCCTTTTCTGCGATGGACACGGCAGTGCCGTGTCCCTACGGGACTCGCGGGGTTTCGTAGGGACGCCCCGTTGGGCGTCCGTTAGCTACGAATCGACATGAATAACAACTTGTTCGTAGTCCCGTGATTAGTTTCAGGTTGCATAATTAGAACAATTGTTCTATAATAAGGTGTCTCAACAATTCTATTTGTGCATAGGAATCTCAACAACACGTCACCTGCGTTTATCAGGTGCTGTTTACTTCAATGTTGAAAGGAGCAATCAGTGAACATCATTGAGACAAATAAGCTGCGTAAGGTTTTCAATGTCAGGCAGGGCAAGAACGGCGGTGATCAGACCATCGAGGCGGTAAAGGGTATTGATTTGCAGGTACGGACCGGAGAAATTTTCGGCTTTCTGGGGCCAAACGGAGCCGGAAAAACGACCACATTGCGCATGCTGAGCACACTCATCCCACCAACCGACGGGCAAGCAACCATCGCCGGGCATGATTTGCTGCGCAATCCGAAGCAAGTGCGCGAGGTCATCGGCTATGTCAGTCAGGTGGGTGGCGTGGATGTCACGGCAACGGGCCGTGAGAATTTGCTGTTACAGGCGCAATTGTGTGGCATGGCGCGTCATGAGGCCGAACAGCGCACCAACGAACTGCTGGTTGCCCTTGATTTGACATCCTTTGCCGACCGGGTTGCCAAAACCTATTCCGGTGGGCAGCGCCGCCGCCTCGATCTGGCGTTGGGTATGGTTCATCGCCCCCGGCTGCTGTTTCTGGATGAACCAACAACCGGACTGGACCCGCAGAGCCGGGCACGGTTATGGGATGAAGTGCGCAGGCTCCGCAGCGAAGGTACGACGATCTTCCTGACCACTCATTATCTCGAAGAGGCCGATATTCTGGCTGACCGTCTGGCGATTATGGATCATGGGGAGATTGTGGCGGAAGGCACACCCAAGCAGCTCAAGCAGCAAATCGCGGGCGATGTCATTTCGTTAGGGCTGGAAACTCAGAATGGAGCTGCCCAGCATGCTCACAATCTGCTGAATGAACAGCCCTATGTCCGTGAGATACATCCGAGCGACGGTCTGTTTCAACTCTATGTGGAGCATGGTGAAGAAACCCTGCCAGCAGTCTTGCGTTTGCTGGATGGTGCAGGCTTGAGTGTACGCACCGTCAGCCTCTCACGCCCCACCCTTGATGACGTTTTCCTGCGCCGCACAGGTCGTTCGCTGCGCGAGAGCATTGAGTAACCAGACAACAAGAAAGGAATAAGTGGACCGATGACCTTCCTCCGTCACACACAACTGATTTTCATGCGCAACGTCCGCCGTACCCTGCGCGAACCCGCCTGGATTATGATCGGGATGTTTCAGCCGGTGCTGTATTTACTCCTGTTCGCGCCGCTGCTGGATAATCTTGTTCTGCCGGGTTATGGCGATACCAGTTCATTGAACATCTTCGTGCCGGGTTTGCTTGTGATGATTGCTCTGTTTGGTCTGGGTTTTGCCGGTTTCGGCATCCTTGATGACCTGCGGAATGGTGTCATCGAACGTTTCCGCGTGACATCGGCCAGCCGGTTGGCGCTGCTGCTGGGTATGATCCTGCATGACGTCGTAGTATTCCTGCTGCAATGTGCCGTGCTGGTTGTTGTTGCAACGCTGATGGGCTTCCGGGCTGATATTGTGGGATTGGTGGTGTTGTTTGGTTTGCTGGCGCTGGTCGGGCTGATGGTTGCCGCGTTTTCGTATGCGCTTGGCCTCATTTTCCGCGATGAGAGTTCACTGGCGGCCTCCCTCAGCACGTTAACGCTGCCATTGCTGCTGTTGTCCGGGGTACTGCTGCCATTAAGTCTAGCCCCGGAGCTGCTGCAAACTATCGCCGATTTCAACCCTTTCCTGCATATTGTGGAAGCGGCACGCGCCCTCATTCACGGCGACATGGGCCATAACAGCATTGCAATTGCGTACGGCGTTGTTTTCGTCATGATGCTGCTCACGATGCAGTGGGCGATAAGCCTCTTCCGTCGCGCCACAGCTTAACCTGTACGGGCTGATGCAATCCATAATGAGGCAGGCATGGTCCTGCCTTTTTTATTATCTGTTCAATGAAGACCACGAGGGCTTACGTGGAGTCTTATCCTAACCAGCCACCCCTGAACTCGCCTCAATGCAAATTTGTCTGGATAGAAGTGTTTCAGAGCGGACAACACAACCCTGCGCTGCTAGAATGGATTGTGACCCTGATTGGCTTTCTCATCCATGAGGCATCTGCCGGGGACGATTATCTCGTCCGGTTCACAATGACGGGAGCGGGTGTCATCATAGAAGGAGTTGTCGCGATGGAGAGGTTGTCGAAACAAGTCAAGTAACAGTACCATATATATACCACCACACTCATGACACAACCACGAAAAAAGAGCAGTTTTATGGAAAAGAAAATGACTGAACGTACTGACAGCGTACAGGAACAGGAAGTATGGTCCTATCGCGGCTATCACCTCAAGCACGGCGAATTTAACACGGCGATGGTTCATTTGTTTCGTGCTGAGGTGACACGAGCCAACCTCTGGCGACAGCGCCTGGATGCCACCACCAATTGGGCCGTGCTCACTACGGCGGGGGCGCTCTCGTTTGCCTTTGGTGAGCCATCTGCCCACCACAGTGTCATCATCCTTAATACACTACTGGTTACCCTCTTTCTGTACATCGAGGCACGCCGCTATCGCTACTACGAGTTGTGGAGCCTGCGGGTACGAGTGCTTGAAATTAACTATTTTGCGGCAATGCTGCTGCCGTCCGTCAGATTTGAGGGGGATTGGGCTAAGAAACTTGCCAACAGTCTTTTATATCCGCGCTTTTCGATTTCACTGTGGGAGGCATTGGGCCGTCGTCTGCGGCGAAATTATATCTGGATATATTTGCTATTGGGTGTAGCGTGGATCATGAAGGTTGGACTCTTCCCGGAGTCCGCGACTTCTTTTGCAGACTTTCTTGATCGTGCAGCTATCGGCGGAGTGCACGGCTTGGTCGTGCTGGCGGTGGGTATTTTCATCAATGGAGTGATGTTTATGACTGCCTTCTTCACCCGGCATTTAACCCAGACAACCGGGGAAATTTTGCCCTCCAGTGCCGATTTCAGCAAATCGTTTATGGGCGAATAGACTTAGAAGCCATTTGAAAAGTCATTGAGCGGCACGCAGACCGTTTGATGATGTTGTGAAGTGGGTCAAATAAATGTAATATGGAAGCATGTGTATGATTTCGCAAGCAAGTCCGACAAGACCGATTTCGGGCTGCTTATGAATGTGGTTGAAGCGGCGTCCCCTTTCATGTCGTTTGTGAGCGGTTCAAACTAATCTAAGAGGGTCTTCCATTTTTTGTATCCGATTTTGCTCATTAATAGCAATTACTCAAGGGTGAGGTGAGTGTGTTGGTAACATTCCAAATCGTGATCAACAAACGAATAACGGGCGCTGTAGCCGCGCCTCTACGCCATCTCATCTGTCGTGGTAAGACGCCGTGCTTTGGCGACGCTAATAGTTTCCGGATAGACATGCCGTGCAGGCGAAGACTATACAGGGAGGTGCACAAATGAAAGCGATTGTGGTGACAGATGAGGCCGCGGGAACGGCCGGGATGACGCTGGTGGAGCGGCCCGAGCCGCAGGCAGCGATAAACGACGTCGTCGTTCAGGTTCATGCGTCGGGATTCGTCCCGACTGAGCTGACGTGGCCCTCGACCTGGACGGATCGCCTCGACCGTGACCGGACGCCGTCGATCCCCGGGCACGAGCTGGCCGGAGTGGTCAGCGCCCTCGGCTATGGCACGAGGGGGCTGTCGGTGGGGCAGCGGGTGTTCGGCCTCACGGACTGGTATCGCGACGGCACCCTGGCGGAGTACGCGGCCGTCGAGGCACGCAACCTCGCGCCGCTTCCGGGCGACGTTGACTTCACGGTGGGCGCGAGCCTGCCTATCTCGGGCCTGACCGCGTGGCAGGGACTGTTCGAGCACGGTCGCCTTCAGGCGGGGCAGAGCGTCCTCGTGCACGGTGCGGCCGGTGCCGTCGGGTCGATGGTGACGCAACTCGCACGAGAGGCCGGTGCCTACGTCATCGGCACCGGACGCGCCGCCGACCGTCAGACGGTGCTCGACTTCGGTGCCCGGGAGTTCGTCGACCTCGACAACGACGCCCTGGAAGACGTCGGCGAAGTCGATCTGGTGTTCGATGTCATCGGCGGCGACATCGGGAAGCGGTCCGCAGGCCTG
>JAKEEQ010000419.1 GCA_022616515.1 Chloroflexota bacterium
CCCTTGATCCATAAGGAATGTGTAAGGCGCTCGGCGGAGATGACGCCTCACCCCCGCCTCATCAGGAAGTTTGTGTAAGGCCCTGATTTGTGAATAATGGTACAATTCTTTGGCGAAGCAATACCACACATAATTGAATAGTTATTTGATTATTTTGAGTAGGGATACCCCTACCCGATTCGATAGGTTGACCACTTAACCATCCTACGCTATTGTGTAATCAATTTACGTTTGGTTTAAGGGATGCCCAGACATGACCAATACTCCCAATCATCGCATCCTATCGGTATATGAAGAGGAACTCAATCGCATCGTGCTAGATGTGCATGATGGTCCTGTGCAGAATCTTTTCGCCGTGCTTTCAATCCTGATGCGTGTCCAAAACGAGATAGACAAGAGTGATCCGCAGAGCCACATGATTGCCCCACAGGTTCAGCAAGTAATTGATCTGGTAGAAGATTCGTTGCAGGAAATACGCTCGTTTCTGGGTACATTTCGCTCGCCGGAGTTTCAGCGCCGCTCTCTTGAGGCGATTTTTCGCAGCCTGATATTGCAGCACGAGGAATGGAGCGGGCAAACGGTTGAGTTAGATATGCGTCCGCTGCCCACTCATGTCGATTACCACGTCAAAATTGCCCTCTATCGCATTTTGCAGGAAGCGTTATCCAACACCTTTCGCCACGCCGCAGTGGACCGTATCTGGGTTAAAATATGGTCTGAAGAACGCTGCATTTACATTCAAGTCTTCGACTATGGCAAAGGTTTTAACCCGCCGCCGATGGTGGGACCAGATGCCACTGAACGCGAAGAACATATCGGTCTGCGCGGTATGCGTGACCGCATTCAACTCATCGGGGGAGAGTTCAATCTGGAGAGCAGTCCCGGACATGGGACGCGAATTCATATAAAGGTTCCAGCCGATGGGTAAGACAATCCGCACAATCCTTGCCGATGATCATGCTCTGGTTCTGGAAGGGCTGAAGGGAATGCTGGAAGCCACTGATGATATTGAGGTGGTGGCGACTGCGGGAAATGGCGATGAACTGCTGGATTTACTGGCGGTTCATGAGGATGTGGATGTCGTGGTGATGGACTGGCACATGCCCTTTCATGGCAGCCAGGCCCTACAGGAAATCCGCCGCCGGGAACTTCCGGTAAAGGTGCTGGTATTGACCGCGTTTGGTGATGGTGAAACACTGCAATCGGCGCTGGAGTTGGAGGCGGAAGGGGTGGTCCTCAAAACCGAATCTCCGGCACAGACGATTATTGCGGTGCGGCAGGTGGCGGAGGGGCGATTGGTGTTTCCCCGCGCCGCGCAAAAGCTTATGTTTCAGAAGAAACAGGAGCCATCCAGCACAGACTTATCGACTCGTGAAGGTGAAGTGTTGGAGTTGGTGGCAAAAGGTTTTACCAATCCAGAAATTGCCGCCAATCTCTCCGTCAGCGAAAATACAATCCGTTTCCATATGAAAAACATTTTTGAGAAACTGGGCGTTACTAACCGGACGGAAGCCGCCGCATGGTATTTCAAGCAGCAGATGCCGCCGGATTATGTCGGGAAGTAGCGTCTGAGTATCCGCGATAACCGGACCCGCCAGTGTAGTGATCTCATTGACGATGAATCATCCGATAGCCACACCCACGATGTGACAAACCTAAGAGGTAGCTTCCTTCTGCCCGTATACCAATAACTTTCACCCCTAGAATTTGACTGCACTGTTTGTGATGTGAGCTAAAATATCACCATCTACTTCATTGAGGCGGAAGTCAGGCAACATGCAAAAACTTGTTTTAGTAGACCCCAATCCTGCCGTGTGTGCAGCGTGGAAACATACATTCAAAGACCTGCCAAATGTCGAGATTGTAAATGACATCTTTCAGAATCTGGAAGCGTTTGACTGTATGGTTAGCGCAGCGAACTCGTTTGGCCTGATGGATGGTGGTGTGGATGCGGCGATTATCCGGTTCTTTGGTTCAGCCCTGATGGAGCGTGTTCAACGCCGGATTATGAACGAATATTTTGGCGAGCAGCCAGTTGGTACCTCAATGATTGTGGAGACTCATCATCCTGATCACCCGTTTATCGCTCACACGCCAACCATGCGCGTGCCAATGCGCATCAAGCGAACGGACTACGTGTATAATGCGATGTTCGCTATGCTGCGTGCCGTTCATCACCATAACCAATCGAAACACCCGCAGCGCATTGATATTGTAGCCTGTCCCGGATTGGGAACCGCAACTGGGGGCATGATGCCACCCGAAGCAGCCCGGCAAATGGCGTTGGCCTATCAGAATTACTTAACACCACCCCAGACCATTGACTGGCGTTTTGCGTCACGGCGACAATCAGAAATTATATTTGGTGGTGATTTTGATTATGATTTGCCAGATTCTTAAAGTGTTTGAAGTCGGTGGGTGAAGTTGGCGGACGGAAGCTGCTGATACCACTGTTCCGGTTTCTCCAAAGAATCCATACCTATAAAATTCAAAAATTCACATTTGACAGATTGTGTCTGCGTGTGTATACTATTGAGTTGCTACATGATGTACTAGTACAACCATCAGTGAGGAATATTGTCCAAATACGCTACAGCGCATAACCAGGCGTTATTCCGCGCTGTTTTTCGTATTGATGGATGTAGCTGTGCCACTGTGACCCACAAACGCATGCCCAGCGAATTCGTCCTTAAAAACCTCATATATTAATTTAGCCGTCCCTCTACAGGTCGGGATATTGCTGTTTTTTGAAACCAGGAGAACATAGCACAGGAGGGCAACACCTTGGAGGCGAAAGATTTCAGCGCCCTGCGGATCAGTCTAGCATCACCGGAACAAATCCGCTCGTGGTCGTATGGCGAAGTCACCAAACCAGAGACAATCAACTACCGCCGCTTGCGACCCGAAAAAGACGGTCTCTTTTGTGAGGCGATTTTCGGTCCGACGAAGGACTGGCAATGCTACTGCGGAAAATATAAGAACATCCGCTATAAGGGTATCGTCTGTGATAAATGTGGTGTAGAAGTTACCCGGTCAGCAGTTCGTCGCGAACGCATGGGACATATTGAGCTTGCCGCACCCGTTGCACATGTGTGGTACACGCGCCGTGTACCCAGCTATCTGGGTCTGTTGCTTGATGTGAACCGCCGCGATCTTGATCGTGTTCTGTATTTCGCCCAGTATGTCATCACCTATGTTGACGAAGAGGCACGCCAGCGTGCACTCGAACGGTTGAAGGAAGACGAAGAGCGTCGCGAGGAAATTGGGCTGGAAGACTACAATGTCCGCAAGGCCAATCTCCAGAAGGATCGCGATACTGCACTCGCTGAATTGCAGAACGAAATCAATGCAGTTCACGAGAAATATAACAAGCGACAGGAAGAACTGTCTGAAGCTGTTACTCTGGAAGGGCAGCAGCTTCAAAAACGCATTGAAAACGCTACCGGCAGGGCGATTGAAGAGGACCTCATATTCAAATCAGCCGACGTCGTCATTGCCCGTGCCGGAGACATTATCAACAACAGCTATCTGGAATTTGTCCAGCAGGCGGCTACAGGTCGTCTGAATGAAATTGTGGCTGAAATCGAAGAGGAGCGCAGTGTTGAACTGGCTCGTCTGGATACCGAAGTTGACCGTATTTCGAATGAAACGGCTGAAGCAATTGAAGAAGTGTTGGGCGCGGCTGATGAACAGTTGAACGCCTATCGCGACACTATTGCACAGGCCCGTCAAGAACTTGAATCACTGGAAGTTATCCAGTTCCTCGGCGAACAGCGTTACCGCGAACTACGTTCACGCTATGGTCAGGTCTTCAAGGCCGACATGGGGGCAGAAGCCTTCTATGAAATCCTACGCAACATGGACCTGAACAAGATCAGCAAGGAACTGTGGACCGAGGTCCGCACCACCAAATCCAAGCAGCGCCGCAAGAAGGCGACGAAGCGTCTGGCGGTGGTAGAAGCACTGCGCAGTAGCGACAATCACCCGGAATGGATGATTCTGACTGTGCTGCCCGTTATCCCACCCGACCTGCGCCCGATGGTCCAGCTTGACGGTGGCCGTTTCGCCACCAGCGACTTGAACGACCTTTATCGTCGCGTGATTAACCGCAACAACCGCCTGAAGCGTTTACTGGAACTCGGCGCACCGGATGTCATCGTGCGCAACGAAAAACGTATGCTTCAGGAAGCAGTTGACAGCCTGATCGACAACGGTCAGCGCAGCCGTGCGCTCAGCCGTCGTGGTCGCCGCGAACTGAAATCACTCAGCAACATGCTGAAGGGTAAGAAGGGGCGTTTCCGCCGCAATCTGCTCGGTAAGCGCGTGGATTATTCTGGCCGCAGCGTGATTGTGGTTGGACCCAAATTGAAATTGCACCAGTGCGGTCTGCCGAAGACGATGGCGCTTGAACTATACCGTCCGTTTGTGATTGACCGGCTGGTTGCCGAGGGGCATGCGGCAAACGTTAAGAGTTCCAAGCGCATTATTGAGCGCGAAAAGCCAGAAGTCTGGGAAGTGCTGGAAAAGGTCATCAAGGATCGTCCGGTACTGCTGAACCGTGCACCAACCCTGCACCGTCTCGGTATTCAGGGCTTTGAGCCGATTCTGGTTGAGGGTAAGGCTATTCAGATTCACCCGCTGGTCTGTTCGGCATTCAACGCCGACTTTGACGGCGACCAGATGGCAATTCACGTTCCGTTGAGCCAGAAGGCTGTGCGTGAAGCGCGTGAATTGATGCTGAGCACGAAGAATCTGCTGAAACCAGCCGATGGTTCGCCGATTGTAGGGCCTACCAAAGATATGGTGCTGGGTTGCTACTATCTGACGATGGACCCGACCAGTGAAATCATTTGCCGTGTGGCAGACGTCGACAAATTCCGTACATGGAATGACCTCGCCGAAGCTGGCGTGAAAATCGGTCTCTCGCATAACGGCGCGGGTAACCGTGAGATCAAGCGGTACAACCTCGATAGAAAAAACGAGATTGTTCGCTTCTATGATCAATTTGATGAGGGTGGAAAAGTCCTCGCTAATCAGGACGCCACGACTCTGCTGTTCCAGGCACTGCTGGAAGGTAACGTTGACGCCATCCTGTTCAACTCTGTGGACGGCAAGCGTCTCATCAAAACACACGAACTGTCGCTGGTGATCGCTAATCTGAGCGAGCGTCGTAAGGTCACTGACCTGAATGAAATGATGTCGCTGTTCCAGCTTAGTGAAGTTGGCCTCCATACGCCAATCTTGCTGGGTAACTACTACAGCGATCCAGAGCGCGAACCGCAGCCTGAGCCGGAAATCACGACCGTTGGGCGTGCTATTTTCAACAGCATCCTGCCAGATGACATACGTTTTTTGCAGGATACTTTTGGCAAGAAACCGCTGCAAGGACTGGTTGCGCAGATTTACCAGCGTTATGGCACCGACATCACCACAGGGATTGTAGATGCCATCAAGGACCTTGGCTTTAAGTATGCGACCGTTTCCGGAACAACAATTGCTGTTGCGGACCTAGCAGTTCCAGAAGAGCGCGATCAAATTCTAGCTGAGGCCGAACAGATCGTCGCCGACTCCGAACGTTACCAGCGTCGGGGTATGATGACCGAAGAAGAAGCCTACCAGATTCGCGTCAATACATGGACAAACGCCAAGGATCGTTTGCAGGATGTTATCAAAAACCAGATGGACCCATTCGGGCCTATCGCGGTCATGGCAATTTCTGGTTCCACCAAGGGTGGCTTCGGCCCGATCACCCAGATTTCGGGTATGCGTGGTTTGATGGCGGACCCGTCTGGTCGTATTATCGACCTGCCCATCCGCAGCCACTTCCGCATGGGACTTACGGCGCTGGAGTACTTCATCAGTACACACGGTGCACGTAAAGGTCAGGCTGACACCGCCCTGCGTACCGCCGATGCAGGTTATATGACTCGTCGTCTGGTGGATGTGGCGCAGGACATTATTGTCAACCGCATGGACTGTGGTACGGAAAACGGTCTGGTTGTATACAACCCGCGCCATCCGAAGCATGAGAACAATCCAGCGGCAGACATTGCCGGTCAATCGTTCCAGGAACGTATTGTGGGTCGTATGGCAGCCAAGCCAGTGGTCAACCCACAGACCGGAGAGATCATCGTTGGTCGCAATGAAATGATCGACGAAGAAATCTCTGACGCACTTGCCCATCCGAGTATCGAAGAAGTAGTGGTACGCAGCCCGATGACCTGTAATCTGGTACACGGTATCTGCGCCTACTGCTATGGACGTGACCTCGGACGTGGAGAATTGGTTCGCATCGGTGAAGCGGTGGGTATCGTTGCCGCGCAGTCGATTGGTGAGCCGGGTACACAGTTGACACTGCGTACATTCCACTCCGGTGGTACGGCGCAGGCATCGGGTGACATCACAAGTGGTCTACCGCGCGTAGAAGAGCTGTTTGAAGCCCGCAAGAATCCGAAGGGTGAAGCGGTCATCAGCGACATCGGTGGCTATCTGCATCTGACTAAAGAAGGCGGCGTCCGTGTCGCAACTGTTGTCAACAGCACCGTCAAGCGCGAAGTGCACGACATTCCGGTTGGCTGGGAACTGCAAGTTAAAGACGGCGACAAGATCAAGGAAGGTAATGTTCTTGCCGTTGAAGTTGATGGTAAGAAGAAGATGAAGGCCGCTATGAGTGGCGAGGTACATATCGAAGGCCACAAGCTCTACATTCGCAGTGAAGAGCGCGAAGAGGCCCGCTACGAGTTGCCCTCAACAGCCCGCATGTCAGACGGCGTTTCGGACGGCTCCGAGGTACGTGCCGGTCAGCAGCTTACTGAAGGCGCGATGAACCCGCACCGTATCCTGCGGATTCTCGGTCAGGATGCAACGCGGTTGTACTTGCTAAAGGAACTACAGGCCGTCTATCGTACGCAAGGTGTGAATATCGCGGACAAGCACTTCGAGATCATTATCCGTAAGATGCTCAGCCGCGTTCAGATCACTCGCAGCGGTGGCAGTGACTTGCTGCCGGGCGATTTGTTGGACGGTCGTGAGCTTATCCGCCTGAACGAGCGGTTACTGGCAGAAGGCAAAGAATCGGCAGCCGGTATTCCGATTTTGCTGGGTATCACCAAGGCGGCTCTCAATACGGACAGCTTCCTGAGTGCGGCCAGCTTCCAGCACACCATCCGTGTACTGGCTGGCGCGGCGATTGAAGGCAAGATCGATAACCTGTATGGCCTCAAGGAAAACGTCATCATCGGTAAGTTGATCCCGGCGGGTACGGGTTTCCATACCTACAAAGATCGTGATGTCGATGCGGTCGTCGAGTACGCCGACTTCGTGGATGTGCTTGACGAAGACGAATATGACATCGAGGACGAGGACGAGGACGAATACGACATCGACGACGAAGACTTCGAAGATGAGGAAGAAGTCTTTGACGAAGAAGAGGACTTTGAGGAAGAAGAGGAAGAAGAAGAAGAGGAAGAAGAAGAGGATCTCTATGACATCGACGACGAAGACCTCGAAGTAGAAGAGTCCTTTGAATCCGATCCATTCGACGACTAGACGAGAAGCAAAGGCGGGTGTCTCAAGGCGAGGCACCCGCTTTTTTGTTGTCTAATGGCTGTCAGCCAGATACTTCTTCGGTTGCATCAGCATCAGGCTCGTCCGTTGGTTGTGGCTCATCTGTTGGTTGTGGCTCGTCTGTTGCTTCTGTATCATCCGTATCTTCTTCGTCATCCACATCATCGTCCATGTCGTCCTCAACAAGTTCGACGCGCATGATTTCGAATTCCTGAGCAGGTTCTTCGCCGCCTATTTCAGCAAAGTGAGCATGGACCACATAAGCGGCTCCGTCACGTAGGGTGACGGTGGTCGGTGCAGCATCCGGTATGGCATCGCCGCTGGCAACAACTGTAGCAGTCGCCCACTCATCATCACTGCTTAACTCGTAAACACGGCGCACGCCCTCGGCATTGGTCGCAACAGTCACCAGATTGCCCTCTTCATTGAGCACCATACCGTCAATGCCGAGCGGTTCGCTGAGTTCAACTTGAGTGAGAGATGCGGGATCACCCAGTGGAATCTTGTAGAGAGACTGGGTGCCTGCTACAGCGGCGAGAAGATATTCGTCGGGGTGGTAATCAATGCCATTGAGACCAAACCCTTCTGCGCCTAATTCTTCAGTCTGGATGAAGATTTCAGCGTTGCCTGCGGGGTCCACTTTGTAGATCACCGGCGTGAAACTGTTGGTGACATAGGCATTCCCTTCAGGATCGCTGGTAACATCGTTCGTAAAGTTGCGGCCTTCCGTCAGGCCAGTCATGTCAGCAAAGTAAATCTGTTCGCCTGTTTCAAGATTGTACGCTCCCAGTTGGGCAACGCCTGTCGCATTCTGGTCAGAGGTTACGGCAAAATCGGAATTTGTGACAAGCAGTACACCATTAACCGTATCAATGTGGATACCGATACTCGCCATCAGATTTTCGTCTTCTATGAACGGCTCAACATTTCCTTCATCATCTACGGCAAAAATCGTTCCCTGTGTGAGAGACCCAACCAGAAAACGTTCACCCTCGGCATCCCATTCAATTCCCTCCGGGTGCAGTCCGGGGCTGGCAGCTAGAATCAAGTCTGGCAACTCATCTTCCTGAGCTGAAACAAACGGAATTGCCAGCATGAGCAGAACAACGATTACGATACTTACCTTTTTCATCATACATCCTTTTCTTATAAAGCGTCCGCCACTATCATAACGCGCCAGGTCCGGTAGCTCCCGAATTCTAATGACGTTATAATGCGCCGTGATAGAGGAGGACACAATGCGTATACTGATTACCGGTGCGAATGGACAGCTTGGACGGCGATTGGTAGATATGTTGCAAAACAGCCATGATGTGGCTGGCTACGGTCGTGATGAACTGGACATCACCGATGCTGACCTGACTGCCCACAGAATTAGGAATTTTCACCCGGACCTCATCATACATACCGCTGCGTTGACGAAAGTGGATTACTGCGCTGAAAATCCAGATCAGGCATTGTGGATAAATGGCTATGGGACACAGCATGTCGCCTACGCGGCGCGTGAAATTGATGCAACGCTGGTTTATGTGAGCACCAATGAGGTGTTTGATGGTCAAAATACGGATGTGTATCTGGAACATGATCGCACCAATCCCATCAACCCTTATGGTTACAGCAAATGGGTCGGTGAACAGGTGGTGATGCAACTGCTCCAGAAATATTTCATCGTGCGGGTGTCGTGGCTATTCGGCCATGGTGGCAACAATTTTATTCACACCATGCGGCGTCTGGCGGATGAGCACGACAGGCTGCGGGTGGTGGTGAATGAAGTGGCGACGCCAACGTATGTCGACGATTTTGCCGATGCGCTGGTGCAACTCATCGACACACCTTACTACGGCATTTACCATCTCGTGAATGAAGGACGTGCCTCGCGCTGGGCCTTTGCCCGTCACATTCTCGACCTGAGCGGCTATGCAGATAAGGAAATTGATCGGATTGCGGCGGCGGAATATCCCCGTCCTTCGAAACCGCCAGAATATGCCGTGCTGCGTAATTTCGTCGCTGCCCGGCGCGGCATTGTGCTGCGCGATTGGCGCGAGGCAGTTGAAGACTTTCTGCAAAAAGAGGCGGCTATGAGCGGGTAACCAATCCAATACCCGCCAGTACACACCCCATCCCCAGAATGTGGGGCAGGCTGATTTGTTCGCCAAGCACTACACCCGATAGAATCACCACTGATACGGGCAAAATCCCGGTAAATACGCCTGCTGTGCTGGCGGGCACTTTACCCACACTGCGAAACCAAAAAATATAGGCGAAGACATTCACTGACAGCGCAAAATAGAGCATGATCAACAGGTCGCGCATCGTCAGGGAGGCCCACGAAAAATCCAGCGCTTCGAAAGCAGCGGGAATTGCAAAGCACAGCAATCCAAATATCGTTACCAGCACCGTGCTGGCGAATCCAGAAATTTCATGGGCGGTGACTTTGCGAAAGATGGTGAACAGCGCCTCACCAATCACTGCAAAAAACACCAATATATTGCCCAAGAGGGGATCAGGTCCGCGTTCGATGGAAAGGTCACCCACCGGAAAGTTGATCGCCAGAACGCCTGCCACTGTGATCAAAATCCCCATTGCGATGGGCCGGGGAAGACGTTCCCGCAGAAAGAGCCATGAAATGATGCCGATAATGGCAGGCGTCATGCTCGTGATGATGCCGCTTTCAATGGCGGTGGTGTAGAAGAGTGCATACAGGATGAGTGCGTTAAAGAGAAAATTTCCCGTGAATGCCTGAAGAAATACCAGACATAGGGTGCGGCGTGATAATGTTCGGAATTCGTAGAGGGTGTCGCGAGCCACAAATCCCAGAATAGGTAAACTGATTGCCAGTCGCAAAAACGACGCCAGAAACACCGGGAAACTGGCAATAATTAATTTTCCAACCACTATCGAACTACCCACGAGCGCCATTGCCAGCGCCATTTCACCATAAACCAGCCAGCGATGTGACATAGACTCCTCCTCAGACTCATCAATGTCATATCAAGGATCAGGCTAGCTGACTTGTACAAAATTGCGGTATTTATTTGTACTGACCGGGAGTGACGCCCAGCATTCTTTTGAAATGGCGGTGAAGATGGCTCTGGTCAGCGAAGCCTGTTTCCGTAGCGGCCTGCGCGGCGGTCCAACCGGACTTGAGGAGCAGGCGGGCTTGCATGACGCGAGTGTGTATCAGATAGGCATGGGGCGTGAGGCCAATCTGCTGCTGAAATGAACGAATCAATTGGAAGGGACTGAGATAGGCCACTGCCGCCAGTTCATCAAGGCTCACATTTTCCGCATAGTGGGCATCCAGATAATCCCGTGCCCGCTGGATAGCAGGTCTGTGGTCAGCGATTGTTTCCGGCTTTATTGAATAATCCCCGTGACGATAAACAAGCTGGGTGAGGGCAATCAGCAGGGTTGATTGTTGGGCAAGGGTGGTCGCCGTATCGTCGCTCAGTGTGTGATGGGCACGCCGGAGCAGGGCTGCCACGTAGGGATCATCAATGGTTGTGCCGCTGAAATCGGGCAGCGGCGTGGATTTACCGGCCAACTGTTCAGAAATTGAGGTCAGAATACCGGCTGAAACATAGAACATGCGATAGGTCCAGCTGCTGGCGGGGCTGTGTCCGGTATGGATTTCGCCCGGCATGCAAACCAAAACAGTGTTGCGAGTGCCGATGTGCGTTCCCCGGCGGTAGAAATACTGCTGCACACCATCTTCCACCACACCGATGCAGTACTCTTCATGCCAGTGCGGCGCGAAATTCTGGGTAATGTAGGTAGCGTACATCAGGTCGAGGCCGGGGATGTTTGGGTTTCGCCAGAATTGGGTAAATTCTCGCGTATTCATGCGATGATGGCTACCGTGTTAAATAAATGATCTGCCAACATTGTATCACCTTCAATGACAGCCCGCTTTTTTGCGTCATCGCCATAAATGCCTCTGGTGAACAGCCGCCACGTGGTATCCGAATCCATTATAACCATTGCAGATGGAGATAAATCTGTACGTGCGTACAGTTCCCAGCGGTCAGCGCTGCACACGAGATGATACTCGCCTATGTCCTCAATAACGAGTTTGACCAGCGTATCTTGCGGAGATGTCACATCTTGAAAGGTGCGGGGCAGAGCATGGGTAAAGGCGGTCAACACCGGGTAAAGAAATTCATGGGTCTTGAGAGTGGAAATCCCTACCGCCTCACAAATATGCTGGTGGTGCATCCAGTATTCGGTGAATTCGCGGGCCACTTGCAGCCACATGGGCGCGGGTTTATCGCTCGCCCACGACACATAAACCGTTTCCGAGGAGTCGATTTGTTCGACAAAATAGGCATTTATTTGAGGGCCAGTAAATTCCAGCAGGGATACAAGTAATTTCCTGCTCAAGCGGCGGGTAGCCTCCACCCACAGCGCATTGTGGGCATTGATTTTCGCCACCAACTCCTCCCACGAGTTAAACTCCAGAAAGATACCATCTTTATCACGATGGCGAGAAAGGTAAGCCACATCATCGCTCAGAATATGCAGCGCAACGTCCTTTACGGACCATCCTGCACAGGCGGTTGGGGCCTGCCACTGTTCTGTGGAGAGTGAATTCAGGACACGTAGTAACTCGTTGCGCATTTGGGGGAACAGGGCTACAACGTCAAGCGGTTGGATTGGCTCATGCATTGACTAATCCCATATTTCTAATGACCGTCCTAAATATTGGGCGAGTTCGCGATTTGAGTCGGCAAAATAGTTTTGAAGATAATGTTTCAGTTCATCATCTATCGCCACATTTACATCATCCTCACTGGCATTCACCACCCTTGAAATATCAGGGGGGACAAACGTCTCGTCTACTTTCAGGGCAGCGTATAGGGTCTGTAGGGCTGCTGTATTGTCCGCCAGTTCCTCAAAAAGATAAATCAATAAATTCTCGCGGGGGAAATATCGTTCATACTGCCGGATATAGTCGATATACAGGCCGCGCTTGAGATAGGCAAAAGGCGATGTTGAAAATCGAGTGTGGTCGTAATTTTCCCGGCGTGCCTCTTCCTGCATGAAGGCGTGGTGCATGGGCAGTGTCTCGACGTTATGGTGACAACTGAATTTGTAGTTCGAGATGGCCCGGTCAACCGGGTTACGCAGCAGGAAGATGATTTTTGCGGCTGGGTACCACTGGCTGAGGGCGTGGGCGGCATGTTCTGATTCAATGTAGGAGGTGCTTTTTTCACCACGCACGGGTGTGTCCTCGGAAAAGAACGTGGAGAGATAATCTTCCTTTGTTAGTTGGTGTAGGTCAGGGCGAAGAAAGAATTTCGGTTCAGGCCGCAGCGGTTTTGCCATTTCGATGGCGGGATGTTGGTCCAGCACGTGATATAGATAGGTGGTGCCGGATCGCTGTGCGCCGACAATGAAAAAATGATCAGCCACGATAGTTCACAATCTCAGCAATCTGGTAAGGTTTGCCCATGCTGACCTGCTTCAAGAGACGCATCACATATTCGGCGAGCATACTGATGATGACTATATTGATGCCATTGAAAAAGGCAAGCAGCACGACAACCGTTGCCCAACCCGGTACCTCATAACCGATTACGAGCGCCCGCAGCAAAAAGTAGATACCCATCACAAAAGCCACCGCTGCTGTTATAAATCCCAGAGTACTAACAACGCGCAGGGGATAAGATGAGTAGTTAAAGATGATTCGCGTAACCAGCGTCAAAATCTTTCGCCAATTGTAGCCACTGGAGCCACTCTGGCGGGTATGATGCTCGACCATCACATTCGCCCGGCGATTCGAGAACATCAGGCTCAAGCCTGTGATGTATGGATAACTCGTCTGGTATTGGATCATTCGATCCACCACATCACGGCGCATCAGGCGAAAGTTGGTCACGGTTAAGTCGGGAGGCTGTCCAAAGATACGGCGGTTAAGTTGCTCCACGATTTTGCTGCCGAGCCGTCGATAACCGGTGTGCTGCTTCTGGTGAAACTTACCATAAACAATATCGTAGCCCTCCTCGATTTTGGTCGCGAGACGAGCGATTTCTTCCGGTGGATTTTGCAAGTCGTCGTCAATGGTAATGACATAATCGCCGGAGACATGGTGGAATCCACAGAACAGGGCGTTGTGCTGTCCGTAATTTTTCAGCAGGTTGATGGCAATGATGTTTGGGTTTTGAGTGGCATGTTCGCAAAGTTTTTGCCAGCTATTGTCCGGGCTGCCATCATTCACCATGATAAGTTCGTAATCCCAGTCCTGACCTTCAAAAAAGGATACAGTCCGCCGGATGGTATTATCCAGAATGTTTTCGCTGCCATAGACCGGAATCACGACACTGTACTTCATCAGGATACCTTGAATTGCTGAATACATTCAATGATGCGGTCCTGCGTAGTGGCGTCGAGCGTATTATAAAACGGCAGTCGAACGAGTTGGTCGCTGACACGCTCGGTGACGGGACACTGACCGGGTTCGCCACCCATCTCCTGCCCTTTTTGCGATGCGTTCAGGGGCAGGTAGTGGAAGACAGCCTTAATCTTGTGATCGCTCAGGTGGTCGATGAAGGCCGTGCGATGTTCCAATGTTGGCAGCAGCAGATAAAACATGTGATAGGACTGTTCGCAATATGGTGGGACAATGGGCATCCTGACTTCATTATCGGCGGCCCAATCCTGAAGATTCTGGCTGTAGTAGTGCCACACGCGCTGGCGCATGGCTTGAATGTCGTCGCTGGCTTCAAGCTGCGCACACAGAAAGGCCGCGTTGAGTTCGGAGGGGAGATAACTGGACCCGACATCTACCCATGTATATTTATCCACCTGACCGCGAAAGAAACGGCTACGATTCGTGCCCTTCTCGCGGATGATTTCGGCGCGTTCGATAAAATTTGTGTCATTGATGAGCAGTGCGCCGCCCTCACCACATTGGATGTTTTTAGTTTCGTGGAAACTCTGGGTTGCCATAACACCGAATGTGCCCAAATTACGGCCTTTGTACGTGGCAAAAAGGCCATGGGCGTTGTCTTCAATAACAACGATATTATGGCGACGGGCAATGTCCATGATGGCATCCATTTCGCAGCCGACACCCGCATAGTGGACTACGACAACGGCCCGTGTGCGAGGGGTGATTAAACTTTCGAGGGTGCGTTCGTCAATGTTCAGGGTGTCCTCGCGGATGTCGGCAAAGACAGGTTTTGCACCGAACAAGACAAAGGCATTGATGGTGCTCACAAACGTAAAGGACGGTACGATAACCTCATCACCGGGTTGAAGGTCAAGCAGCAGGGCAGACATCTCCAGCGCATGGGTGCAGGAAGTGGTCAAGAGTGCTTTATCGACGCCAACTTTCTGCTCAAGCATTTTGTGGCAGCGTTTAGTGAACTGTCCATCACCGGATAAATGCCCATCGGCGGCGGCTTCACGCATATAGTCAAATTCAGGGCCAACCACATATGGCGAGTTAAATCGTATCAAGTCCATTTTTATGCCCATTTCATCTGGCAGGCGACGTGTCGGAAATCTGGCCCCGGTTGGTCATGGTATAGCCCACATAAATCAGACCGCCCAATAATCCCGTGAGCAGGGTTACGCCGTATGCCCCCAATCCAATTGAGACTCCAACCGCAGCGGGTACGCCCACTTGCAGCAGTAGATTGCGATATATTTCTTCGCGGACACCAATGCCCTGAATGACCGGCACCAGCAGCCCCAGTGCAACTATCGGTGTGAACATGGCAAAGTGCAGGATGGTGACATCTGCCTGAAATGCCTGACTGATAATAAAATGCTCGGTCACAATCATGGCATTATAGCCCAAAGATAACAGCCATGTTTGAAACATGATCTGATAAGAAGTTTCTGTCACGGCAAGATTGATGTTGCGCAAGATTTGAATGCCGGGAATATTAAATAGTTCGAGCAGTGCCGTCAACACACGACCCTGTACGATAACAAAACCCGCCAGTAAACCGCCCGTGCAGACAAGGACCAGTGTCAATATCGTTGATGATGGCAGTTGGCGGTGGCCGGGAATAAGCGCCACAAGACAAATTGTGAACAAGGCCATCAGACCAATCAGACGGTCCAGCAGCACGATGCCGCCCGAATGGCTGACCGAGAGATTACCGCTGTTGAGTTCGGTGGCCCGGACAATATCGCCACCAAAGCTTGTTGGTAAAAAAGTACCGAAGAAGGCAGCACTATAATTCAGTAAGACCAGTCGTTGAAACGGTAGCCTGACGTTGTGATTGACCAGAAACATGTTCCAGCGGATGGTGCGCATTACCAGCCCAATCTGGAACAAGACAAATGCAACGAGTAGATAACTAAAGTTGACATCTTGTGTGAGGGTATCAACCAGATTCTCAACGCCCGTCCGGCTGACTACCCAGCCTAGCAGCACAACCGTTAACGTTATTTTGGCAAGAGGGACGAATTTAGCCTTCATCAACCCGCCTCAACACCACCAGACGTGAACCGCCGACCGGGATTGAAATGCCCGTCTTTATCAGAGTTAGTTCTAATCCCATCACTCGCAGCAGCCAGGTATTCAAACGATCACTAATGTTAAATTCCTGGTGGGATTGGGCGCTCTGGCGATGACGCAGACGACTTAAGATCATCAGTGGCAGCAGCAAGGACACAAATGATGTGGTATGCACTATTTCAAAACCCGCGTTCATGGCCTTTTGTTCGAGTTCATCCCGCTGATAACGGCGCTGATGCCGCGCCTGCTCATCGTGAGCACTCCACAAAAATGGATGCTGTGGTACAGTGAGCATCACAATTCCACCGGGGCGAACTGTTTTATAAACATCCGCCAGCACCGCGCTGTCCTCACCAATATGTTCAATGACATCAAATAAGCCTATCACAGCAAAGTGTTCTCGGAAAGGTAGCTGCCGGGCGTCCAATTGATAAAACTCGCAACGTGGAACCCGCTGTTTGGCAAATGTCAGCCCTTCAATAAAGAGATCACTGGCTGCTAATGCCATATCAGGAAAATTCTGAGCAAGCGACTGGAGCACAAATCCAGTACCACATCCAATTTCTAAGAAACTATCTGTCTGTGGTGCAAATTTGTTGAGTGCCCATAAAATGATGCGATTGCGTGCTTCAAACCAGAAATTACCGCTTTCGAGCGTGAACAACAGGTTAAAATTGCTGGACCTGTACATATCATCAGTGGCGGCAAGCTCCGGCGCAAACGCGATTATCCTGTCGATTACCTGCGGCTGCCAGTTACACTCAGGGCATCGCCAGCTTTCGCCATCAAAAGTGACACCGCACTTCAAACATTGTTTCACTCGCCTACCCTGCCGTCATAGCTGGAAAGCCACCGCTCGACAATTTCATCAATGACCAGATCAGGCTGAAAACGGTCGATAAGGGCTTGATGCTGCACCGGGTCAAACCGGCCCTGCACATACATGATTTCGCCAAAGGTTTCTGACATGAAGTGTTTCAGTGCCTCTCCAAATGAGTCATGAAACATCAGAACCCGCAGCGGTCGACCGGCACACCGGGTAACGTTCTCTTCTATTTGTTCAGCGCAGCGGTCGCGGCGAGGAACGGCCAATCTGGGCAGGGTTTCAATCATCTGATCTTCAAGGCTCATCAAACGGGCCAAATCGCCACTTCGCTCAAATTCACCCGGTCGCAAACCAGGTTCGGATAAAGGTGATAGAATGGGGAAATCCACAGTGAGTCGGTCTATGATGGCAATATAGGCTAGATAAGCGCCGCGCTGATTCCAGTGCGTATCATATCTGGCATATAACAGTGTCTCACCTTTCGCCTCCAGTAATATAGGGCGTAAATCAAGGATATTCACGGCGGGCTGAGTTTCCATAAAGAGATCAAGACGAGTGTTGTTTGACTTGACAACATCCCGATAAACTGATGGCAAATATTCAGAATAGATGGACTGTTTGTCCGGCACAAAAACGACCAGATAGGCAACGTCCCTCTGTGCCAACCATGTATTGCGGTACTCAAAATAGGTGGTCAATTGTAAAATGCCCGTCTCAGGAAGTCCGATGATTCCCCGATGGTCGTCCATCAGATTATCGGTGTTCAAGAACAGCCAGCCATCTTTGCCAATGATCACATCCTGCACAGGTGACCGGGCAAAAAATCTGACACGCAGTA
This sequence comes from Chloroflexota bacterium, assembly GCA_022616515.1. Classification (GTDB taxonomy): domain Bacteria; phylum Chloroflexota; class Anaerolineae; order Aggregatilineales; family J027; genus JAKEEQ01. The sequence continues at coordinate 17,704 of JAKEEQ010000419.1, forward strand.
GATTGTTCCAGTGAATCAAAACTTCACGATAACCAAATTGGTCATTGAGAAACGCTTCCGATTGTTCGATGAAATCGGTAACACTGTTTTCAAAAGCAGGCTGTTGGGCCAGAGTACGCTGTTCTGTCTCGGATATAGCGTCCACGGGTGAGGTGACCATCTCCGCGAGCGGCACAATAAGAAGCGCAACAAAGGTCGCACTTGTGAGAATATTAAAAAACCGCCTCATGATCGCTAGAACCGGAAGTAAATAAACGGATTGTGCGACCCGGATGCCAGATAAGACAACGATACAAATAGAAGCACACTCGTTGTCGCAAATTGCAGCACCGGCACCACTCCATCCTGAATAATCCGGTTGTCGGCGGTGCGGTTTTCAATGTATTGAACCACTGGTATGGAAAATATTACGCCCAGCACAATCACCAGTTGCAATTCCGGGTTCAGGTATAAGGCCAACGGGTTTTGCAAACTGTCACCAGAGAAATTTACCATACGCCACAAATAATCCAGCGCATAATCGAGGCTTTCCGCACGGAAGAACACCCATGTGAACATTACCACCAGCAGCATATATACATGCTGGATGGGTGACCATAACCGCTCCAGAACGGCCTCAAGCCCGATCCGTTCGAGCACCATAAATGTGCCATGAATCAAGCCCCAGATAACAAAAGTCCAGCTTGCGCCATGCCACAGTCCCGTCAGGAAGAAAACGATGTAAAGATTGATGTAGGTGCGCAGTGTACCCTTGCGATTACCACCCAGTGGAACATAAACGTAGTCACGAAACCAGTTGGACAGCGTCATGTGCCAGCGTCGCCAGAATTCGCGGATAGATGTCGATATATAAGGGTAGTTGAAATTTTCCGGTAATCGGAAGCCAAACATCATACCCATCCCAATCGCCATGTCGGAGTAACCGGAAAAATCGAAGAAGATTTGCAGGCTATAGGCAATCACACCCAACCACGCCAGATTGGTGCCGATGGTGGATGGTTCGAGGGCGAAAATGGCATCGGCAGCCACGGCTGCATTGTTGGCGATCAATACCTTCTTGCCCAACCCAATCGTGAAGCGGCGCACCCCCGCAGCAAAACCATCAATAGTGACGCGCCGGTCGGTGAGTTGTTCGTGAATATCTTTGTAGCGGACGATTGGCCCGGCAATGAGTTGTGGGAAGAATGAGATAAACAGGCCCAGATTAAGCACGTTTCTCTGGACAGGTGTGGTTCCCCGGTAGACATCAATGACATACGACATCACCTGAAACGTAAAAAATGAGATGCCGATTGGTAGGTGGATGTTACTGCCATCAGAAGTGGTTGCCGAGAACAACTGATTGATGTTGTCGAGGGCAAATCCTGCATATTTGAAATAGGCCAGCAAACCGATATTGAACACGACGGATGCTACAAGCGACAAGCGGGACTGCCACTGCTCGCGATGGCGGTCTATGAGTAGGCCCAGTGCATAATTCACGACGATAGAGATCACCATTAACAACACATATTCAGTCTCGCCCCATGCATAGAAAAATAAACTCAAGACGAGCAGAGTTGTGTTTTTTATCACACGTGGCGATAGAAAATACAGCACCAGGGTAATGGGCAGAAAGAATAGCAAAAAGATGATTGAACTAAAAACCATAGACTTGTTAACTCGCTTTAATTAGGTGGATCAAACCAGCCTTCACTGGTTGAGATACGCCGCTCGGCAAATTGTTCGATGATAACATCTGGCTGAAATTCTTCTAAAAGGTCCCCATACAGGTTAAAAGACATATTGTCCCACACGTACATACTCTCTCCAAAACTCTCGGCGATGAAAGGCACCAGCGCGTTCGAGTACGAATCGCGGAACATCACCAAACGGAGCGTCTGGGAAGGGCAAGCCATTTCAATGTATAAGGCCCGGCGTCGATCTTCCAGTGTTTCGCGTTCAAGTTCGCGGGCACAGGCTCTCACCGGTGATAGAATTACATCTTCAAGATTTTCCTGAAGGATATCACCCAGCCCCATCGCATTGGATAAATCGCCACGCATCGAACGCTCAACGGTCCTGAGTTGATCCTCGTCGAGGACTGTGATATTGGGGTAGGATGGCTGGATGATTTCCATGATTTGTTGATAGCCAATAAACGCGCCGTAGCCAGTCCAATGCGTATCAACTTTGCGATAAATCTGTGTTTCATCTTTGGCAGAGATGAGGGCAGGTCTTAAGTCTGGCATATTGATGGTATCAGAAAATAGTTCGAGCATATGGTCAAGTCGGGTATTGTCATCAACAACTAATGTATATCTTTCCGGTAGATATTCAGGGTAGATCGTTTGTTTCTCTGGCACAATGACAACAATATACAACGCACCATGTTTCTGTGCCCACTGTTGTCTTGTTTCAAAATACTCGCGCCAATTGTCATTTTCTTGTTCACTGAAACCAACCAGACCGCGATGATCGTCCATCATTTCGTATGAATTCAGGAACAACCAATCGTCTTTCCCGATAATGGTTTTCTCAGAAGGCGACCTGTCTAAATAAAAGGCCATCCAGTACGAGTGCCAATAAATTAATGATTCCCGGAAGCCAAACTGGTCATTGAGATATGCTTCCACTGCACGAATCAGTTGTTTTGGTTCGCGAAAAGAGTCCGCACCAATATCTGGCGGTTGGGCTAAAACACGGTTTTCGGATACGGATTCGGCCAGCGGTGGCTGCATCAGCATCTGAACGCCGGGTAGAGCGATCACGACGATGAAACTCAATATCGTCAACACATTGAAGATATGGCAAGTGATAGGTATTTTAGGCATGTCACTCGTTAAATTCTTCAAACCAGCCTGAGTCAGGGTAAAGTTTTCGTTCGGCGAATTGCTCAATGATCACGTCCGGCGCACTCTCCTCTACAAAATTTTGATGGTACGGGATGTTAAAGTTGTCCCAGAAATAGATGCTTTTATCAAAGCTCTCTGCCAGAAATGGCAACAATGAGTTACTGAAAGAATCGCGGAAAACGAAGGCATCTATCCCGCGTTCATACCCCGTACACTCCATAACTACTCGCAAGGGTTGGGCATCATTCCACGGGGCTTCACGATATGTTTCTTGTGCGCACCTATACCTCTGGCGTACATTATAAATAGTAATCTCCTCTTCATATTCGGCGGTTAATCCAATACTGTTTGATAAATCCCCACCCCGACCGGTGACCGTTCTACCTCTTAACCAACTTTCTGGAATAATGTATACATCAGGATAAGTTTGCTTGATAATTTTCATAATCTCAACAGACGCCAGATATGCACCGTAACTTGTCCAGTGCGCGTCGACCCTGCGATAAATCTGGGTGGTGGATTTTGTCTCAATGAGTGTTGGACGCAAATCAATAAAATTAACCTCTGGAATATCCTCAAGAACGCTCACCAGATTATCAAAGCGAGTGTTATTATCTACGACTGGCAGGTAGACATCGGGCAGATATTCAGGGTAGATGGATTGTTTCTCTGGAGCAATAACGACAATATATAGTATACCGCGCTCCTCTGTCCACGCCTGTCTTTCACGAAAATAGGAGGTCCACAATTCGCGCTCTTCATCCGTCATGCCCAACAAACCCCGTGCGTCCAGCACCAATTCATGAAATCTCAGATATAACCAATCATTTTTGCCAATGAATGTACCCGTCGAAGTGGTTTGATTTAAGTACCTCGCACGAGCATAAGCGTTCAGATGAATAAGATCTTCACGATACCCAAATTGGTCCTCCATAAAATCTTGCGTATCTACAAAAAATTGGTGCGGATGAGACAGCATGTGCCTGTTTAACTCAGGAGGTTGCGCCAGGTAACGCTGTTCACTGACGGACATGAGGGCAGGCGGCTCGGAGAGCATCTTATATCCGGGAAAAGTAATAATTCCGAGAAAAATCGAGATAGTCAAGACATTAAACACTTTTCGCATACAGCAATTTGATCCCGGTGCGCTTTATCTGTTTCGCGGACAATTATTGCCAAAATAATCCGAAAACGGTATACACAATTCCGGGGAGGTTTCTCCAATTTTTAACAATTAGAGCTTTAAAGGAAAACATATGTCACCTATTAAACGTCTATGCTCACTGCTGGTGGTGCAGGTTCTGGTGCTGGTTGCACTGGGATCCACAGTATCACCAGCAGTCCGGGCACAGGCACCAGATGAGCCATCCAGCGTTGCACTGATTGGAGGCGTTGCAGAAGCATTGGGATGTGGTGCTGATGATGCAGCTTGCGAAGCCGCCCAACTAACATTGGATCCCGATGATCTGGTCTGGCAGGCGACCTTTGATTTGCCCGCCGGAGACTATACCTATAATGTGGCCCTCAATGGGGGCGAACCAGTAAATGCCGAACCAGTCACGTTTACCCTTGCGGACGATGGCTCTGTCAAATTTTATTATGACCATCGTGTTGGTTGGATCGCAGATAATGTCAGCACGCTGGTCGCCAACCTGCCCGGCACGTTACAAGGACCGATTGGCTGTCCGCTGAGTGGTGGCAATGAAGGGAACTGGCAGCCCGATTGTTTGCGTACCTTGCTCACCGATGTTGACGGTGATGGAATTTTCACCTACTTCACCAATGAACTCCCCGAAGGTCGTTATGAGGTTAAGGTCGCCTACAACGAGACCTGGGGAGAAAATTATGGTGTTGGCGGCAACCGCGATGGGGCAAATATCACCTTCAATGTCATCGCCGATAACAACGATGTTTTATTCAAATATGATCCGGAGAGCCACATTTTGGAAATCGAGACCGAGCTGCCCCCACCGGGCGACCTGACATTGGCACAGGCTCAATGGATTTTTACCGATCAAATCGCCTGGGAAGTTCCGTTTATGTTGTCCGGTACTTATCGCCTCCACTGGGACCCGGCAGGAGCAATGGAATTGGCGGATGACGGCACAGGCGTTGTGGGGGGCGAGTCGATTGAGTTGACTTATGCCTCTGATCGCGTCAACAGCCGGGTCATCGACCAGCGCCCCTATCTTGACAACAAGGCCGTCCTTGAGTTAGCTGCTGGCGATCTGGATAAAGTGCCGGAAATTTTGCGAAGCCAGATTGTTGTTTCGCTGGAAGACGAAGATGGTGTTCTGGTTGACGCCACCAATGTACAGATTCCGCTGGTCCTCGACGATCTATATTTTTACGATGGTGAACTCGGCGTTAGCTGGGATGGTGATACGCCAACGGTTCGTGTCTGGGCACCAACCGTGCGTGCCGTCACATTCCACCTCTTTGATGATGCCTCCGTCGATCAAAGCACCACTGTCGACATGGCATATGATGATACGACGGGTGTATGGTCTGTCACAGGAGATGCTGATTGGAAGAACAAATACTACCTGTTTGAAGTAGAGGTCTATGTGCCTGCAACCGGACAGGTAGAGCACAATATGGTCACCGACCCCTATTCCATCAGCCTGTCCACCAACAGCCAGCGCAGCCAGCTTGTCGATCTATCAGACCCGGCTTTAATGCCCGAAGGCTGGACTGACTACGTAAAACCGGAACTGGTCGCGCCGGAGGATATCGTTCTCTACGAACTTCATATCCGTGATTTCGGTATCTACGACGAATCCGTGCCTGAGGAATTTCGCGGCAAGTTTATGGCCTTTACACACAGTGAATCCAACGGCGTACTCCATCTCGCCGGGCTTGCCGATGCGGGTTTAACCCATCTTCACCTGCTGCCTGTCTTCGACATTGCCACCATCAATGAAGACTCCACAGCGCAGATGGACATTGATCCAACCACGCTGACCGAATATGGACCAGCGTCGCCGGAACCGCAGGCGCAAATCTTTGAGATTCGCGATGCAGATGGTTTCAACTGGGGCTACGATCCGTATCACTACACGGTTCCTGAAGGCAGTTACAGCACCGACTCGAACGGGGCGCAGCGTATCCTTGAATTCCGCGAAATGGTCAAGTCGCTGAACGGTATCGGTCTGCGCGTTGTCATGGACGTGGTATATAACCACACCAATGATGTCGGGCAGGGTCCACGCTCGGTGCTGGATAAAATTGTGCCGGGTTACTACTACCGCCTTAATCCGGGCGGAGCGGTCGAAACGAGTACCTGCTGCCCCAATACTGCTACCGAACATCGCATGATGGAAAAACTGATGATTGATTCGGTACTAACGTGGGCCACCGCCTACAAAGTGGATGGCTTCCGCTTCGACCTGATGGGCCATCATATGGTAGAGAACATGGCAGATGTACGCGCCGCACTGGACTCGTTGACACTCGAGGAGGATGGCGTTGATGGCTCGAAGATTTACGTCTACGGTGAGGGCTGGAATTTCGGTGAAGTTGCTGATGGTGCACGGGGAGTGAATGCAACCCAATTGAACATTGGGGGCGTCGGCGTTGGTACGTTTAATGACCGTCTGCGTGATGCCGTGCGGGGTGGCAATCCCTTCGGCGCGTATCAGGAGCAGGGTTTCATCAACGGTTTGTATACCAACCCCAACGGCATTACGCCCGGAACTGAAGAAGAACAACTGGCACGTCTGCTGCTGTTTGCCGACCAGATTCGCGTCGGTCTGGCGGGTAATTTGCGAGACTACACCTTTATCAATCGCGAAGGTAACGAAATCACGGGCGCAGATGTGGATTACAACGGATCACCGGCAGGCTATACGATGGACCCGCAGGAGCATATTGTGTATGTCTCCGCCCATGACAACGAAACCCTGTTTGATGTCATCCAGTACAAAGCCCCGGTGGACGCGACAATTGAAGAACGGGTCCGTATGCAAAACATGGGTATCAGCATTGTGGCGTTGAGTCAGGGTGTGCCCTTCTTCCATGCCGGGATTGATATGCTGCGCTCCAAATCGTTTGACAAGGACAGCTACAACTCTGGTGATTGGTTCAATGCCCTTGACTTTACCTATAACAACAATGGCTGGGGTCGGGGACTGCCTGTTGCTGACAAGAATGAAACACAGTGGCCGATTCAGGAGCCGCTCCTGCAAAATCCAGACCTTGCACCATCGCATGAAAATATCCTGTTCAGCGTTGAGCATATGCGCGAAATGCTGCGCATCCGTAAGAGTTCGGGATTGTTCCGCCTCCAAACCGCTGAGGAAATCCAGCAAAACGTCTCGTTCCTGAACACTGGCCCCAATCAAGTGTCGGGCATCATTGTGATGGAACTGGTCAATAACAGCAGGCTGGAAGGCGAACCCTATTCGCGGATTGTGGTTGTATTCAATCCAACCAACGCGGCGATTGATTATGCTGCCGACGGCTACGAAGGCTTGGACATGACACTGCATCCTATCCAACAAGAATCGATGGACGAGATAGTCCAGACGGCGAGTTTTGCGGGTGGCACATTCAGTGTCCCGGCCTATACGACTGCCGTATTTGTGATGGAGTAGGTACTGAAAGTAGACCTATATAAGTTTATTTAGCGGTGTCTTGTAGTTTCGAGATTCCGCTAATATCGTTCTACATAAGTTGACAATTAAATGTACCACTTCATAATTAACTTAAATCTAGATGTAGAAAGTTAATACTATGAACAAGACTGAATTTATTGAGGCAGTTGCCGAGAAAGCTGATATCAGCAAGGCAGAGGCACAACGTACTGTGAACGCCATGCTGGATGTCATTACAGAGACGCTTGCCAGCGGTGATCGTATCGTCTTGACTGGATTTGGGTCATTCGAAGTCCGTGAGACCAAGAAGCGTCAGGGTGTTAACCCCCGTACAAAGCAAAAGATTGTTATTCCAGCTAGCAAGCGTCCTAGTTTTTCCGCCGGGGCCAGTTTGAAGCAAGCAACAGCATATGCAGGTACCGGAGGACCCCCCGGAGACCTCATGACTTCACCAAGCATCCACAGAGGCGACCCCATAATTCGACCAAGAATCCCGAAGTCATCTGAAAAACCTGAAAGCGATTCACAACCGAAGCCATCATCTGAAAAACCTGAAGGTGATCCACGACCAAAGCGACCAAACAAGCCAATTAATTAGCGATTAAAGCAAAGATGGTTTACAATGAACCCTGTTTTTGATACATTGCCTAAACTTGCAAATCGGAGATTCTTTCTTGCTTTTGGCCTGCCTAGTTTTTTGTATCTCTTGCTAACGCTAATTCTAATTGACTTTTACGACTTCTTCAGCAATGGAATTTCCTTGTTTTCTTATAGCACTGATGAAATTGATAACTTCTATGAATTCGTGATCAGCTTGGTCGCTTTAACACTTCTCATCGCTGTGATTTTGCAAATTCTTGAGCGTGATATATCGAGAATACTTGAGGGTTATGGTGGTAGAATAAATCCGTTTCACTACTTTAAACTATTGGAACTACGCAAGTTTCGTAGTCTCCAACAAAAACTAGATGATGCTTACGATAAGGTTAAAGTTGATGGAGAGGCTTCTCCAGAATTTTCAGAATATGCAGAACTGCGCCTCCGGAGGACTGAACGTTTTCCATATGATGAAGATTTTGGGGAGAGCCTAATAATAGCAACACCTTTTGGTAATACTACCCGAGCTTTCGAACTTTATTCTCTAACAATGTATGGAATTGACCCTATACATGGCTGGACTCGACTTCTCACGGTAATTCCTGAGGATTACAGAAATTTGCTTGAAGAACATGAAGTCCCCATGACAATGTGGCAAAATCTATGGGCTTTAACATTAGTCTGTATATTTCAGTACTTTGGCTTCGTTCTTTTCAGAGGAGACTTTAGGCTTCCTCTGGTTCCGGTGATCTTAGTACTTTGTGCTTGGTTTTTTGCGAATCGTGCTAGATCATCAGCGCTATTGTATGGAATAATGTTCAAATCTGCTTTTGATGTGTATCTGCCTAAATTAGCCGAAACTTTGGGCTATAGCGGATCTCGAGATCTTAATGAAAGCAGAGTCTTTTGGCAGAAGTACAGTCAATCTATCATCTATAAAGATCCAGAGTTGCTTCAAAGTCTTTTCGAGAACACAAATGCTGACGATTTACTAGAACACAACGAAATTACGCAGGACAGCGGTGCAACTGACGGGCGAGGTCGCGCCAAAAATGACGGGTGACCCGCCAATCGAGTCACCCGCCTCAATTGTGTAGAGGAACTGATGAATTACGGCGTATTGATCCTGCCTGAGCATCGCTGGTCAGTCGCGAAGGACATTTGGAAACGTGCCGAGGAACTTGGTTTTGATCATGCCTGGACCTACGATCATCTTGCATGGCGGTCACTGAAAGATTCAGCATGGTTTGGCACTGTACCAACCCTCACCGCCGCTGCACTGGCAACCGAACACATTCGAATTGGCACACTGGTCGCTTCTCCAAACTTTCGTCACCCCATGCCTTTCGCCAGAGACTTAATCACACTGGATGATATTTCGGCGGGACGGCTTACGGTCGGGATTGGCGCAGGCAGCAAAGGGTGGGATGCAACCTTACTCGGTCAACCGCCGCTGTCTTTGCGTGAGAAGTCAGATCGTTTCGACGAGTTTGTTACGCTGCTCGATAACTTGCTCCGTGAAACGACGACCACATGGCAGGGGCAGTTCTATACAGTTAACGAGGCACGAACCATTCCCGGTTGTGTACAGAAGCCGCGCATCCCATTCGCTATCGCGGCAGCAGACCAGCGCAGCATGAGGCTGGCGGCAACGTTTGGCGACATCTGGGTTACTACTGGTGACCGGACAGTAAAACAACCACTTGACGCTGTAGCTGGCGCACGAGCTGTCCGCGCACAGATGGCGCAACTCGATGAAGCTTGTCAGCAGATGGGGCGTGATCCCGTCTCTCTACGGCGGCTGGTACTGGTCGGGCCATCACTTCGCATGGGGATCGAGTCGCAGCAGGCTTTTGACGACACCACCGGGCGTTACGCTGAGATCGGTGTAACTGATTTTGTGGTACATTGGCCGCGCCAACAAGAACCCTACGCTGCTGATCTCAAGACATTTGAACACATCATGTCTCATCGTCTGACCACAACGAGAGAACCTCCCTCTTAAAGATGATCGCTTCTCGATACAGCCCAACCTACGTTTCTTCTTCGGGGATATTTTGAATGCCGCGTGTATATACAATGATCGTTGGGACCAACAGTTTTTGAATCAGATAAGGCAGTTCACTGGCATTCGCTGGCACAACAATGCTCACCATTGCCACAAAATCGCCCTGCGGAACGACCACGACATAGCCATAAAATGGTAATTCTCGGAACTGAAGGTCATAGGTGGCGACGACTTTATCGTTCTCGGCCTCATAACTGGCTAATTCCCAACTTTCGTAAATTCCCCACAGCGCATCTACATCTAACCAGTCCTTTACATTACGCGCATTCTGACCGCCATCCCACACCTGCACAGAAACCTCAATAATGCTGAACATACCCGGATGCCGGTAAATAACGCGAGCATCCCCCAAAGTTCCGCGCTCTTCACGATTCCAACTTGGAATGTCAGCCACGCTAAACTGTCCGCTGCTGTGTATGTACCGGCTGCCTACCTGCCAGGCATCCACCAGCGAAATCATCGTCGGCGCGA
>JAKEEQ010000420.1 GCA_022616515.1 Chloroflexota bacterium
AGAGGTAAGCCTCCCAGAACCGAACCTCTGGCTCATGGCACGATTCACGTAGTCGTCCAAGGGTGGGTTCAAGTCGGGAGCGGCAGAGCATTCCGGTCCGTAAACTGCGTGACATGGGGGTCGATGTCGACTACTGGATCGAGCAGTTGATGCGCATCCTGAATCTGGCGGATGAGGATGATGAGGAGCCACCGACGTCATTTGACCCGTTCAGTGACCTTGATTTCGATCATGGCGACGATGAAGAGTTTGAAAGCAAACCGTTCGTCTCTGAAGACAAGCCCGTACCAACGCCTCTGCTGGATAAATATGGGCGTGATCTGGTGGAACTGGCGCGTCTGGAACGCATCGGTCAGGCCATCGGGCGCGACAGTGAAATCCGGGCCGTGGCGCGAACGCTAACCCGCAACAAGAAAAATAACCCGCTGCTGGTGGGTGATGCGGGTGTCGGCAAAACCGCCATCATCGAGGGACTGGCATGGCAAATTGCCACAAAAGTTGCCCCGGCTCCCCTGCAAGACAAGCGCATTGTGCAGATCGAAATCGGTACACTGGTAGCCGGAACCAGCCTGCGTGGTCAATTTGAGGAACGCTTGAGCGGCATTGTTTACGAAGTACGCACTAATCCTGATATTATCCTGTTCATTGATGAAATCCACACCATTGTGGGTGCTGGCGATACCATCGACAGCAATCTGGATGCCGCTAACATCTTGAAACCGGCGCTGGCACGCGGCGATATTTCGTGCATCGGGGCGACCACGTGGGAAGAGTATCGCAAGGCCATTGCCAAAGACCCGGCCCTCGACCGCCGCTTCCGCACTATCGACATCAAAGAGCCAAGCCTCGATGATGCGCTGATCATCCTCGAAAAGGTTTATCCACGCTACGAGGAACATCACGGCGTCACCATCTTGCCGGAAGCTCGCGAAGCGGCTGTGCGCCTGTCGTATCAATATCTGGTTGACCGTCGTCTGCCGGACAAGGCCCTCGATTTGATGGATGAAGCCTGTGCGCGGGTCGTGATTCAGACCCACACCCCGGACGAAATCGCCGAGCGGCGCTTTGAAGTCACATCACGTACCGTTCATCTGGTCATCAGTGAATGGACCGGGATTCCGGTCACCGAATTGCAGGCCAGCGAGCGCGAGAAATTTGCCCATATGCAGGATACTATCCGGCAGCGGGTACGCGGTCAGGATCATGCCGTGCGGGTGGTCGCCGATACCATCAAGACCCACCGCGCCGGATTGAGCGACCCGCACAAGCCGATGGGCGTTTTCCTGTTTGTCGGGCCAAGTGGCGTTGGTAAAACCGAACTGGCAAAAGCGCTCGCCGAATTCATTTTCGGCAATGAAAACCATATCATTCGCCTCGATATGTCGGAGTTTCACGATGAGCACACCGTCAGCCGCTTGATTGGCGCACCCCCCGGCTATAAAGGCACGGAGCGCGGCGGTCAATTAACGGAAGCACTGCGCCGCAATCCGTACTCGGTGGTGCTGTTGGATGAGGTAGAAAAAGCGGCCCCGGCGGTATTTGATGTGTTCTTGCAGGTGTTTGATGATGGTCGTTTGACGGACTCGCTGGGTGCGACGGTTGATGCCCGTCATGCGGTGTGGATCATGACCAGCAATATTGGCACGGGCGACATCGGCAAGGGGTTGGGTTTTATGGCAACCGAGGACAGGCTGCCCGATTACTCCTTCCACCTCAAAAAATTCTTCCGTCCGGAGTTCTTGAACCGGGTGGACGAGATTGTGGTATTTAAGCCGCTGGACGAACAGGCGATGGATGAAATCCTCAATCTGCAATTGCAGGAGGTTAAAGAACGCCTGACCGAGCAGGAATTGAGCCTTGAGCTGGAAGACAGCGCACGCGACTTGCTGCTGGAGTTAGGGCATGATCCCGCTAATGGCGCTCGTCCACTGCGCCGGGCCATTGAGCGGATGGTGACGCGACCGCTGTCATCCGCGCTCATTGAAGGCGAGTTTGTAGCCGGGGACGTCATCCGGGTGTATGCCCACGAAGGTGAGCTGCACTTCTCGGACAACCGCAAGACGCGGCCCAATCCACTGTCACCCAAACCGAAGGACATGGACCCGACAGAGGAAACGGAGCCGGTCCAGGATTAGGGTTAAAATCAACGGGCAGGTCACATGATCTGCCTGTTTTATGTTCACGCGGTCTTGTTTCACCCCTCCGGCGTTGGGCGTCCTGAGCGTGCAAAGTTAAGCGTAAGATCGCTCCAGAAGCTGGAGACCACGCGAGTGCTGATGAGACAGGCCGTCGGTTGCCCAGCCAGCCGTCCTGTCAGTCACACCCGATTAAAATCGGGCACTAAGCAAGGTTAAATCCACGCAAGGGATTCCAAACAGTCCGTTCAGTGCAAATGGGTCGTTGTTCCTTTAGAGCAACAGCTCTGCTCTACCTTTTACACTTATGGGACGCCCCGTTGGGCATCCCTACGACCAATCGTAGGTATCGGAGGGGCGCGAAACACTGCGTCCCGTGTTACAACCCTGACATCCCGTCCGCCAGATACTGCCTCGCGGTCAATGATTTCCTCTACTACTCTTCTTCTTCGAGGGTCTTCAGCAGCGCTTCGTCTTTATCCAGTGAACGGGCACGCAGCCAGATGCTGCCAAGTGTGATCAGTAAAATGGCGAAGCCTAACACATAACCAAGAATCATATAATCGGTATTTTCGGGCATGATGTTTCCTACGATTCCAGTACCAGTTTAATCTTACGCTGTTCGACTTCATCCGCCCGGTTCTGCAAGCGGATACGATACCAGGTTGCAACAGCCGCAATTACGCTGTAGGTGATAATGTTGTAAATGAGCGTCTGGGCAATGCGCGGCGTAAAGTTAAACGCCCCTTCCGCATCCTCACTACCACCAGACAGCGACGGGCCAATATTCTGCGGGTGAATGGTATCGGGCCGGACGCGAATAATGATCACCGTCAGTATCACGCTCGAAAAGGCAATAACCGCGTATACGGCGGCAAAGCGTTTGCGGCGTTCCGGGTCTTCAATGCCCGCCCGCAGCATCAAATAGGCCGCGTAGGTCAGCCACATAATGGTGACGGTTGTCAGGCGCGGGTCCCATGTCCACCACGTATTCCAGATGGGCCGTGCCCACACCGCACCCGTTACGATATTTGCCAGCGAAAAGCCCAGTCCCATCTCGATGGCCGACAGTTCCAGCGTATCCCATTTATCGTTGCGGGTGCGCAGGTATTGTATCCCGCCGACCAGCGCCGCAATGAACAGCACAAACGACCCGAAAAACGCGCCAAGATGTAAATAAAAAATGCGCTGGACGTTGCCCTGTGTGACTTCGGTGCCGACATAGGCGAAATTGGTGAAAAACGTTCCCAGGAACATAATAACCGCCACCCACGTCGCAATCTGCAACGTTCTGTTTCGTGATTCTGTATACACGCTCTTCGCCGAAGATTTTTCCTCGCCAAAGACATTGTCTGAAAGAACATTCTCTGAATAGCTCATGATCAGGTCTCTTTCTACTCTTCGGTAATGATGACATGTTGACGGACAGCATATATGCTGTCCCTACGGGAATTGTGAATAATCGTAGGGACGCCATATATGGCGTCCGCCAGCTCAACCACCGTAGTCAGTCAACATGCCACCACTACCTACTCTTCTACAATGATGTCATACAGGAAATAACCTGCAAAGACGAATATCAAATCAATCAGGCCCAACAGCATAATTTCCGGTATCCAGTCTTCGGTATCGAGATCCGTCAGGACTCCAACGCTGGACCGGGTTGCCGTCAAAATAATAGGCAAAATAACCGGCAGTAGCAAAATCGGCAGCAGCATTTCTCGCGCTCTGGCATGAACGCTAATGCTGGCAACCAGCGTCCCTGTCGCCGAAAAACCCAGCGATCCGAGGACCACAATGACAAATATCCAGCCATCCACGACATTAACATTGAACAACACGGTTAGCAATATCATCATGGCGACGGCGACCACCAGCGTGAACACAAAGCTGCCCAGCATCTTGCCATAAAAAATGGTACTGCGGGCAATCGGGGACAGCAGCATGGCATCAAAGCTGCCTTTATCTTTTTCGGCAGCCAGCGACCGCCCCAATCCAAGAATCCCGGCGTAGGCAATCGTGACCCACAGGACGCCCGCCACGCTGGTTTCACGCGCCTGACGGTCCAATTCCAGCGAGAACGAGAATATGAGCACCGACATCACCGCAAACAACAGCATGGCGTTGACTAACTCGCGGGTGCGCACCTCGGCCCGAAAATCTTTCCGGGCAATCGCCAGTACCGATTTCAGGTAAGGGGTTTGCAGGTTCATTGATCTATCGTCTCCGCATAGATGCGTGGCAGGTCAATGCCCCCGGTTACGCCATAATAACCAATCTTGCCCTTACCTAGAATCGCCACGTGGGTGGTCAATTGCGTTGTTTCCTACCGGCGTCAGCAAGCCCAATCCCGTGACCACGACACACCTTCTATTCATTCTTGTTGGGACACCGCACTTTCAATAGGAAAACCCGCGA
>JAKEEQ010000421.1 GCA_022616515.1 Chloroflexota bacterium
ATCATGGCCGAACTGCGCGGCATGTCGGATGCAACAGGTATTGGGGTCGCTGAACTGATTATCGCGGGCGGCTTCACCGATTTCGTGGATGTGGTTTACAACGCCTTGGATACCAAGCCAGAAGTGCCGATATATGGCAATGAATGTACGGCGTGGCTTGCCAGTGGTGCTAATAGGGGATTTTGGCATAGTGCGCCAAAAAGGTATATTTAAGATTATTTGAATAGCAAAGCGTCTAAGTTTCCAAGAGTTCAATGTCGAACTGAGCCAGTTCTTGAACTAAAGCATCCACATCAATCAGTTCAGGTGGCTTGGTAAATTCATAATGCCCATAAAAATTGATATGCTGCCAGGCAATCGGTGAAACACGACTCAAGAGCGCGGCTTGCTGGGTATTCTGATTAGCCAGATGGTGCAGAAGCAAATTCGAGAGAATGGTGGCGTTGTAAGCCAGAACGGCATTGGTCATATGGTGAAGAAACTTTTGCCTGATTCCATCGCTATTTTTCCTTAACAGCTATGGGCAGACCAGCCAGCGCCGACCTACCCTAGACCGAATGGAGTCCACGTAGGAGCAAGCGGAGTTAATGCCTCTAGCGTATTTACAGCATCATTTGTTGCCAGTACACTATCTCTATTTGTTTCAAGTTGAGGCGCAGCCGCCGAAGCCGTAGCATAATATTCAAGCCCCAAGACCGCATCAAGCGAAGCCGCAGGAGCCGAAGCCCGCCCGATAAAAAAGGTGCCTATCCCCACCACCTGAACCAGAACCAGGACAGTCACAATTTGAAGGAGACGAGCAGCGAGAAGTGAAGAAGACCCACCAGTGGGCAGCCAGAACTCAACTTGCCACGGCGAGAGATAGACCGCCTAGGCAGGAGTGGATGTCCACTCTGGCTTCCCAGATGTTGGGAAATCCGGTCATCTTTTTGACTTCAAGCGATGGGTGATACAAGTTTCCCTGTAGTAAGGCTATCTGCCGCTTCAACTTCTATTTTTGGGCTTGGTTAATAGACAGCAACTGGAAAATTTCGAACTCTAAGACGCTTCACAGAAATCGTAACGCACAGACAGTTTTGCGAGACCAGACCATTAATCAAAATGGACTGTAGGCAGTTTTGGCTCTCTGGTTATAATGATACTTCACAGTATCATTGTCATCGTAAAGTGTTTTTGGGAATAGCCCGTTGTATCTTGAACTTGAAATAATTGATTTCCATTGTCATTTTCCAACCAACAAGCCTTGGTTCACCGGGATGGGCGATGACGCACGGCAAACCTACATTGAGAAACGGGGCGAACGTCGCGCACAAATCCTTCAACAACAAGCGGCAGCTTATCGAGATGAATGGCGGCTCGCATGGGACTTTGGCCCGTCTGAGCAATCGCCCCCGGACGATGAGACACAGGCGCAACGCTGGGCAGATGAAATTGAGAAGTACGGTTTACGGGCTGTTGTTTTTGTGACTGGTGGCGGCAATGACCATTTAGCCAGCATCGTTGCGAAGTATCCCAATCAGTTTATCGGTTTTGCCCATCATTATCCTTTTGCTGATACGGCTGCTGACGAACTCAAACGTGCCGTGACTGAGTTAGGCTTAAGGGGCTACAAGCTCTTGGCCCCCAATCTTGACCGCCCCATTGAAGATGAGGTCGCTTATCCCGTGTGGGAAATGTGTGCGGAACTGGATATTCCGGTACTCATTCACTTTGGCATTCAGGGCGGTGGTGGTGGAATCGCATGGCATGAGAACATTAATCCTCTCAAACTGTACACTGTGGCACATGACTTTCCCGATGTGAATTTTGTCATTCCGCATTTTGGTTGTGCATGGATTCGTGAAACGCTGCAATTGTGCTGGGCTTGCCGCAATGTCCACATTGATACTTCCGGCTCGAATCAGTGGGTGCGTTGGGTTGATGGCGATTGGACGGTGAAAAAGCTGTTCCGCAAATATATCGAAACCCTCGGTTCGGAACGCATCATTTTTGGCACCGATTCCAGCTATTTCCCGCGTGGCTTTGCCGTGCGTTATCTGCAAGACCAGATTCGGGACTGCCGCGAACTCGGACTGACCGACATGCAATTACGAGACATCTTCGCGGGCAACGCGGCGCGACTGCTCAAAATGGATTTGTAAAGACCACTTTTCGCAACGAAGAGATATTGTACCTCATCATCTATATTCGGGTATAGATTTCAAGGGAAGGGAGGTAATAGTCGAGAACATCAGTATAAGCACTACAAAACCAATGAAGTGATTTTTTTCATAAGGAGTTCTCTATGAAAGCAAATAAGTATTTCTCACTCTTCATCGTGCTTGCCTTGCTTGCCACACTCACCATCGGTATCCAGGCACAGGATGATGTCGTCACCATTGAATACTGGCAGTATTTCTTTGAAGCTCGTCAAACAGCTATGAATCAGCTTATTGAACAGTTCGAGGCGGAAAATCCTGACATTGATGTTATCCATAACAGCGAAATTCCCTACGATAACTTCCGCGACGAGATTGCGGCATCTGCTCCGGCGGGTGTTGGCCCCGATGTTGTGACCCTTTTCTACGGGTGGATTCCAGCTTTTGTGGATGCCGGTTACTTGATTCCATTGCCAGAAGAAGATTTTCCTGCCGAATGGATCGAAAGTTATTTCTCACCGATGGTCGCTGAGTCAAAATTCCTTGATGAATATTGGGCGATTCCGACAGCCGTTCGTTCGCTGGCGCTGTTCTACAATATCGATATGTTGGAAGCGGCTGGTTATGATGCGCCGCCTGCGACACTCGATGAATTTCTGGAAATGGCCCAGGCGCTCACGATTTATGATGGCGAACCGGATATTCTCAATATCGTTCAGGAAGGCTACGTCCCGGAAATGACCGGGCAGGCTCACCACTGGTTCCGTGAGGCGCTGCTGCGGCAATATGGCGGTCAGCCATTCGGTGAGGATAATCGAACCGTTGAATGGAACAGCGAAGCTGGTTGCCAAGCCTTTAAGTATCTGAGTGACTTTGAAACGGATTACATGACAGGCAGCAATGACCTGTTCGACGGTGGAACACAGGCATTCATTAACGGACAGGCAGCACTGCATATTGATGGTTCGTTCCGTATCGGTTCGATTGCCAGTGGCAACCCTGACCTGAATTATGGAGTGGCCGAACTCCCGGCTGGCGCTGATGGTTCCCAGCATACCTTCGGTTCCTATTGGACACACGGTATCACCCGCCAAGCTGAAGCCGATGAAGCTAAACTGGAAGCATCGGTTCGTTTCTTGAAGTTCATCACCTCGGTTGAAGCTGGCATCTTGTGGGTCAATGAAGTGGGTGAACTCCCGGCACAGTTGGAAGCCGCCAGTGACCCCACCCTGCTCGAAGACCCGATTCTCGGCCCCTTCTCAGCAGGTCTGGAATATGCTCACGCAACTTTCTTTGTCGATGAAACCCAACAGCGCCAACATCTGATTGATGCCTATGACCAGATTCGTCTGGGTGGGATGGATCCATGTGATGCCCTGAATGATGCCGCAGAACTAGAGCAAACTTTGCTGGATGAGTTCTGGGCTGCACATTCCGAATAAAATCGAGCGTGTATGGGGACGAGACTTGCTCGTCCCTTTTTATAGAATGAAATAGTAATCTGTCAAAATAATTTTGCAGGGTGCTGCATCATGGCCGATATGATAGTGGGAGAGCAAAAAGCCAACCGTACAGAAACTCAGCCCGGCTTATTCCACCTAACGCTTACCCGGCGCAAGGTCATGTGGGCGTATATTTTTCTGGCAATTCCCATCATTTTCTTTCTCTATATCCGCATCTACCCTACGCTATTCGCATTCCAGATGAGTCTGTATGACTGGAATCCATTGGCGGCAGAACAACACTTTGTTGGTCTTGAAAACTATCAAACCCTTGTTGAAGAATTAAGCAGTGACAAATCTGTGACACGCGCCGCCTTTGTGAATACGTGGCACTATGTCATTATCGGGATGCCTCTGCAACTGGTGTTATCGCTGCTCATCGCCCTGATGTTGAACGAAATTCGGGCGCTGCAAACCATTTTTAGATTGACATTTTTTCTGCCATTTGTCACGTCTACCATTGCGGTATCGTGGGTTTTCCGATGGTTGTACCAGCCTCAAATCGGACTGCTCAATGTGATGCTCAAGGCGTTTTCCTTACCACAACAGCCCTTTTTACGTTCACCCGACCAAGCATTGTATTCGATTCTCGCAGTGATAATCTGGCAGGGATTGGGTTTCGGAGTCATTATCTTTCTGGCAGGGCTAAAGCAAATTCCACGCACTTATTACGAAGCGGCAGAGGTTGATGGGGCGAGTCGCTGCCAAACGTTCTGGAATATTACGCTGCCCCTATTAAATCCAACTATCGTATATCTGGTCGTCCTCCAATCCATCAGTTTCTTACGCACATTTGCCCAGGTACTCGCCATGAGCAATCAAGGCGATGGTGGCCCCTTGAATTCGACAACAACGGTGGTACTGCGCGTCTACCGGGAAGCCTTCCAGCGCTTGAACATGGGCTATGCTTCGACCCTCACCATAACGCTATTTGCCATCATTTTAATCGTAACGATTGTCCAACTGCGCCTGACAACCCGCAGCACAGAGTAATACAGGGTTAATTTCATGGACATAACTCAACAACCAGACCATTTGCCGATGCGCCCATATCGCAGCAAATCACGCACGGATTTCCGGTACAAAGCTCTGTCTTATCTGTGTCTCATGTTGATTGGCATGACGATGATTGTACCCTTCACGTGGATGATTAGTACGTCGTTTAAACCGAAGCCGGAAACACGCCGGGCAAACTTTTTTCCACAAGAAGCGACCACGGAGAATTATGCGTATGTCATGACGGAAACAGAACTCCCACGCTGGTATCTGAATTCGATTATTGTCGCTGTGATGAGTACCGTCAGTGTTGCCTTCTTTGATACTTTAGCGGGCTATGTGTTCGCCAAGTATCAATTTCCCGGTAAAAAAATCATCTTCATTATGTTTCTCAGTTCGTTGATGGTGCCGACGGAAATGCTCGTGATACCATGGTTTATTATGTCGGTACATCCACCGATTGGCCCGACATGGGTAGACACCTATTGGGGCATCGCTTTTCCCGGTCTTATCACGGCCACGGGCGTTTTCCTGATGCGCCAGTTCATGCAGGGAGTCCCAGATGAATTACTGGATGCAGGACGGATTGATGGGGTCAGCGAGTTTGGCTTATTCTGGCGTATCGCAGTTCCATTAAGTTTACCGGCGATTGGTGCCCTGTGCATATTCAATTTCCTCGGTAACTGGAATGCGTTTATCTGGCCGTTGATTGCGACATCAGCCAAAGAGATGATGACGCTTCCGGTTGGCCTGCAATTTTTCTCCAGCGAAAACGGGTCGGATTGGCATCTCATTATGACCGGGGCATCGCTATCGGTCATACCCCTGCTTATCATCGTGATTATCTTCCAGCGTTACATCATCGAAGGTATCACACTGACGGGCTTGAAAGGTTAGGATATCGGGCGCGACCTGTCGTGTTCGATTTCGGCCTCCTTACCTTATTGTTTTGATTGGGTATTCCACGCAGAAAGCGAAGACTCGTTATGGTTGATAGCGCCAAAACATTCCCACACCCGTTATATGAACAATATGTGCTGCAACCTTTTTATCGGGATGCTGAACAGTATTACTATGAACCGATGCTCGTCGCGAATCGGACTCATGTGGTGATGCTGGCAAAGTGCGGCATCATTTCTCACGAGAATGCCAGAGCCTTACTCACAGCCCTTGCACAAGTCGAAGCCGATGGATTGGATGAGTTGCGTTACCAATCCGGTGTGGAAGACTTGTTTTTTGCGATGGAACGCAAGATAATTGCATTGGTTGGCGCAGAACATGGGGGCAACCTGCAACTCGCGCGCAGCCGCAATGATTTGGGTTATGCCCTGACACGTCTGGCGATACGTCCACGTTTGTTGCAAGTCATCGAATATCTTTTACAACTCAGAACCGTCTTGATTGCATTTGCACGGAAACATCTGGAAACGTTGATGCCGGGCTACACGCATACACAACCCGCGCAGCCGACAACGATGGCTCATTATATTGCGGGCGTGCTGGCATTTCAGGAACGGGATATGCAACGGTTGCAATTCGCCCATCGCATCAATAATCAGAGTCCATTGGGTGCCGCTGCCCTGACAGGAACCGGTTTTCCGATTGACCGCCATCTGAGTGCACGCTTGCTCGGTTTCGATAGGCCCATGGCAAGCACTTATGACAGTATTGGCGCTTCCGACAATCTGACCGATGTAGCCCATGCCATCACCAGCATCGGTGTCAATCTCTCGCGTTTTACGAAAGACATGCTGTTCTGGGCAACCCGTGAAAGTGGTGCCATCCGCATTGATGACAGTTTCATTCAAATCAGTTCGATTATGCCGCAAAAACGCAATCCGGTTGTTCTGGAACATCTTCGCGCTCGTATTAGTCGTATGATTGCCCAGGCGCATGGCGTGGTCATTCAGTGTCACAATATTCCTTATGGTGATACCCAGGATATTGAAGACGAAATTTTCCCGTTTGTTTTTGGGAGTATGGAAACCGCGATTGAGGTACTGCATCTATATCGTGCGGTGATTGAAACCCTGCATGTGAATGTAGACTATTTACGGCAGCGAGCGATAGCAGGCTTTACCACCGTCACGGAACTGGCGGATACCCTAGTTCGAGAAGCCAATCTATCATTCCGGCAGGCGCACAGTATCGTATCGCAAATGGTATCCTATTCATTGGAAAAGAACCTCACTCCGACAGATTTCGATAACGTCCTGCTGGCACAGGTATCGGAAAGCAAAATCGGGCAACGGATATCAATGCCAGATGCTATGATTCAACGCGCACTTGACCCAGCAGCATTCGTGGCACTTCGGAATCTACCGGGTGGCGCGGCACCCGAATCCACGGCGAAAGTGTTGGATGAACAGCAGGCTCAACTTACTATGGATTTTCAATGGCTGAGTTCGGTGCGGGCTACATTGTCACGGGCAAATGAAGCCCTGCAACATGAAGTTCAAGCGATTTTGCAGTGATAAAAACCCATCAGCAATCGTCAAATTTTCAGGCAGCACGAATAAGTCATCTTTGCTTGTTCCCTGTGCGACCTCCATGCGGATGAAACCTGTTTCCTCCTGTCGATACCAGCCCACACGCAATTGATACTCGCCCGGCGATAGACCCGCAGGGATATCGAGTGTGCGCGTGTCTTCAAATGGCACGCCCGCAGCCCATGCCGGGGTCGGATACCACCACA
>JAKEEQ010000422.1 GCA_022616515.1 Chloroflexota bacterium
CGTGGAGATGAAAGTCGTGGCGAAAGGCAAAAGCGCCCATGCCGCCAGCAATCATCTCGGCGACAACGCCATTTACAAACTGCTGCCCATCATCGACGGCATTGCCAATATGCAGCCACAGCTAGGCGACCACGAATTTCTGGGTCCGGGCCGCATCACCGTTACCGATATGGACATCCAGACGCCCAGCATCAACGCCGTGCCCAACGAGGCCACTATCTTTATTGACCGCCGCACGACATGGGGCGAGACAACCGAAGGCGTCGTGGAGCAGGTGAAAGGTCTAATTGGTGACCGCAGCGACATGAGTATTGGTGTGCTGATGTACGACAAGCCAAGCTACACCGGCTTCGTGTTCCCGCTGGAAAAAGTCTATCCGGCGTGGCTATTTGAGGAAGATCATCCCTTTGTACAGGCGGGACTGGAGACGTTGAAGGCGTTGGGCCGTCCTGCGGAAAGCGGCAAATGGAATTTCTCGACGAACGGCATCTACTGGGCCGGTAAAGCTGGCATTCCGTCCATCGGTTATGGCCCCGGACAGGAAGAACACGCCCATACGGTTTTGGATCAGGTGTCGCTGGAAGATGTGGTACAATCGACGGCGTTTTATGCCCTGCTGCCGTCTTTTGTTAGGAAATTGTAACTTTTCAGAAAATGGTCATGAGTCTGTGTCATAATGAAACTGAGAGAGATGGGGCACATACAGGGAAATCGGAACAACATAGGGATAGTACATGAGTATGATTACTTGCCCCAACTGTCAGCTTGAGAACGAGGCTACCAGTCAATTCTGCGTTAAGTGCGGCATGTGGCTGCAAGATTTTGAGACCACCCAGCCGCACGAAGAACTGCTTGCCAGTATTCCAGAAATTCTGGCACAGCAGCCCCGCCATATCCCTGACGGACATGTGAGCCTGAGTATGACCCACAATGGTGAGCAGGTTGTTGTGCCTGCCGACAAACCAATTTTACTTGGGCGAAATACCGGACAAGTGTCGCCAGAGGTGACAATGGTCGATTTCAACGACTATAGCGGCTATGTGCTGGGTATTTCGCGTGAACACGCCATGATTATGAAACGCCAGGAGGGCTACTTTCTGGCAGACCGTGACAGTTCCAACGGCACGATGCTCAATGGAAAAAAACTGGCTGCCTTTGAGGAACACCAGCTACAAAGCGGTGATAACATTACGCTGGGAAAGCTTACCATTATCTTTCACTTTGAGTAATACACTCTTACCCCCTCTGTCGCTGGCGCGACATCTCCGCCAAACATGGTTGAGAGGGGGACAGTTTTCTAAAAGCCTCTGATAACGGCAAATTATTGTGGCTGTTGTCAGCAACTGATGCCCCATTGGGTGTCCGATGGAGTTTGGCAGTTTAAGGGTTCTTGACGAGAAAACAAGGGCTGTGATGGTATGAAAGTGAAAGTAAAGGCACCTAACATAGAACTAAGATCGAGCAGCAGCAACAGGGTATAGACCCGGGCACTCCACTGAACGGACAGGACGGCACTATGGGGATTGAAACACTGCTTGTTGCCCAGCCCGAAAAAGGATAGTTGTCATGGGAAGCTCTTCCCTTTTGCAAAATCAGCCACCAATCCCCTTACTTCCAGTCAAACGGCATTTTGTAGCCATTTTGGGACAGATGCTGTCCTTTGTATAAAAACTTTTTATACCCACCCCAACCAACATCATCTTCTTTGATACACCTTTCCGGCCTATGCTGGATAGAAAAAGGAGATGTCCCATGACTATTCTCGGCGTAGATCACATCAAAATTACCGTTTCGGCAGATGGGCTGGACGACGCCCGTCATTTTTATTGCGACCTGCTCGGTTTGCCCGAAATCCCCAAACCTGAACCTGTTGTAAAGAACGGCGGGTTCTGGCTGCAAGCTGGCACATGTCAGGTACATATTGGGCTGGAAGACGGCGCAGACCGCCGTAAGTCCAGCGTCCATATTGGCTATGTTGTGGATGACATCACGGCATGGCGTAACAAGTTTGTCGAAGCCAATATTGGAATTCTTGAGGCAACGCAAATCCCGCACGTTGAACGCTTTTATGTGCGCGACCCGGCAGGAAATCGCATTGAGTTCA
Source organism: Chloroflexota bacterium (assembly GCA_022616515.1). GTDB lineage: Bacteria > Chloroflexota > Anaerolineae > Aggregatilineales > J027 > JAKEEQ01. The sequence goes on from JAKEEQ010000422.1 coordinate 2,105, forward strand.
TGCAGCGGATTTAGACTTCAGCCTGCTTGCTTTATTTATGAGACGCGAATTGACGACCTGTGATTTCCCTCAAAACAACGAACCAGTGACGACGAGGATGATAATCGCAAAGCACAAGAGCACAGCCATTATCAGCAGCATGTAAATAAAACAGGCAAGATTGATATAGGGAAAGGACGGGCGGGACCTGAACATGACTGTGCCCTTAGACGCCTACGGTGTATATGAATAAAATTACACTACCCTAAGCAAATGTGCAGGTCCCAATTTGTGGGGTTGTCACTCCCGCATTGGAATGCGGATGCCCTCACGCTCGGCAGTATCCAGCGCAATCTCATATCCGGCATCGGCATGGCGCAGCACTCCCATCGCCGGGTCATTAGTCAACACGCGCTGCAACCGTGCGGCGGCCTCCGGTGTGCCATCGGCTACAATCACCTGCCCGGCATGCTGGCTGAAGCCAATACCCACGCCCCCGCCATGATGAAAACTGACCCATGTCGCACCGCTGGCAACGTTGACCATCAAATTGAGCAGCGGCCAGTCACTGACAGCATCCGTCCCATCCTTCATGCCTTCAGTCTCGCGGTTGGGGCTGGCGACACTCCCCGTATCCAGATGATCACGTCCGATGACGATTGGCGCACTGATTTCGCCACTGGCAACCAGTTCATTGAAGGCAAGCCCGGCCTTTGCCCGCGCACCCTGCCCCAGCCAGCAAATCCGCGCTGGCAGCCCCTGCCATGCGATTTTTTCCTGCGCCTGCTGAATCCAACGCGCCAACGCCTCATCTTCCGGGAAGAGGTCGAGGATAGCCTGGTCGGTGCGGTAAATGTCCTGTGGATCACCGGACAGCGCCGCCCACCGGAATGGTCCTTTGCCCTCACAGAACAGGGGTCGGATGAAGGCCGGGACGAATCCGGGAAAGGCAAAGGCTTCCGCATAGCCATTGTCAAGTGCCCGCTGGCGGATGTTGTTGCCGTAGTCAAAGGCAATGGTTCCGCGTTTCTGTAATTCGACCATCGCCCGCACCGAAGCCGTCATCGTATCCATACTGAGCTGGTGATAACGCGCCGGGTCGGTTTTGCGCAGGCTCTCGGCTTCCTCAAAACTCATCCCGGCTGGCACGTACATCATGATGTCGTGGGCGGGGGTCTGGTCGGTGATGATGTCGGGTATCGTGTCGCTGTTGAGCAGTGTTTCGTAGAGGTCTTGAGCATTCGCCAGCACCCCGATGCTGACCGCCTCACCATTGTCTCTGGCCTGAAGAGCACGCTGGATACCCTCTTCGATATCAGCCGTCCACTCGTTAAGGTAGCGGGTTTCGATGCGGCGCTCGATACGCCACTGGTCCACCTCGGCAATCAAACACACGCCTTCATTCATGGTTACCGCCAGCGGCTGCGCACCACCCATCCCGCCCAATCCCGCCGTCACAGTGAGCGTACCTTTGAGCGTCCCGCCGAAATGCTGGTTCGCGGCGGCGGCTAAGGTTTCATAGGTGCCCTGTAAAATGCCCTGCGTGCCGATATAAATCCAACTTCCCGCCGTCATCTGCCCGTACATGATGAGGCCCTTTGCCGCCAGTTCATCGAAATGCTCCTGCGTGGCCCAATGCGGCACGAGGTTGCTGTTAGCGATCATCACGCGGGGCGAGTCGGGGGTGGTTTTGAGAACGCCGACGGGTTTTCCACTCTGCACCAGCAGCGTTTCATCATTTTCCAGCGATTTGAGGGTGCGCACGATGGCATCGAAGGCTTCCCAGCTACGCGCGGCCTGCCCACGCCCACCATACACCACCAGTTGATCGGGATTTTCGGCAACGTCGGGGTCAAGGTTATTCATCAACATACGCAGGGCGGCTTCCTGCTGCCACCCCTTGCAGTTGAGCTGTGTTCCGTGCGGGGCACGAATTTCACGGTTTGTCATGGGGGTTGTTCCTCTCAGGTGAACCCGCCCCTAACCCTTCTTCCCCTCTGTCGCTAGCGCGACATTGGTCTTGCCCCGCTTTGATGGAGATGGGCTAAGAGAGACATCAGGAAAAATAGTTGGTTTCGTACACCAGCGGACTGCAATAATCCAGTGAGGAATGCAGCCGTTGGCGATTGTAAAATACTTCAATAAAGTCGAACAGGGCGGTACGTGCATGGTGGCGTGTTTGAAACCGATGCAAATCCGTCAGTTCGGCCCGCAATGTGGAAAAGAAACTCTCGATCATGGCGTTATCATAGGGATCACCTTTGCCACTCATACTCACCTGGATGTCATAGACTGCTAACAGGGCCAGATAATCATCGGCTGTGTACTGGCTGCCCCGATCGGTGTGATGGATCAGCGTATCCGGAATGTCACGTCGCTGTAAGGCCATGCGTAAGGCCGCCGTGACCAGCGCCTCATCGCGGTAGATGCTCATCGACCAGCCAACAATAAAGCGTGAATAGGTGTCCAGCAACGCTGCCAGATACAGCCACCCTTCAGCCGTCCATACTCCCACCATATCGCCAACCCACTTCTCATTGGGAGCCGTTGCACTGAAATCGCGCTGCAACAGGTTGGGGGCCACGCGACGCTGGTGATCACTATCGGTGGTACGCACCCGTCGTTGGGGACGTCGCTTTGACCGTAAGCCGGCCTGACGCATCAGCCGGGCCACCCGTTTACGCGAACACCGCAGGCCACGTTGCCGTAAGGCCGCATGAATGCGCGGGCTGCCGTACAAGCCGCGCCCTTGTTTATAGATGTCACGAATCTGTACCAGCATCTGCTCGTCTGTCCGAGCATGCTTACTCGGTGCCCGCCCTCGCCAGGCGTAGTAGCCGCTTTCTGACACTCCTAACGCCCCGCACAAGATTGTCACCGTTGTCTGCTCGCGCAGTTCCTCAACAATCGTATAGCTCATGGCTGGCTCCGGCTCACAATGTGCATAGCCTTTTTTAGCACATCACGTTCCTGGCGCAGCACCTCATTCTCGCGTTGCAAGCGTTTCACTTCGGCCGCTAATTCACTCATACTCGCCGCGCTACCATTGGTGGCAACTGTCACATCACTCCCATACACCCGCCGCCATCGATACAGGTTATTGTCATTCATCCCCAAATCGCGTGCGATTTCAGCGACGGGTTTACCACTCGATTCCATCAATTGTACGGCTTCCCGCTTGAATTCTTCGCTGTACTTTCTTCGTGTTCGTGCCATTGGTCTTCACTCCTCGATTCAGTATACCTCCCTCTTATCTTTTCTCCACTGAATCGGGGCAAGCTCAACCTGTTCTCCGGTATATAAATCGAGGAGATAAACGTTGGCCGAAGTGTCTCCCAGGACAAGCCAACGTTCATCGTCCGACGTTGCAAATGTCACTAGATTATTGAGTGGGAGGTTGTAGGTGATGGAGTCGCTACTACGGTCAAGAACATGAAAATCGGCGGCATGGCGCAGCTCGGAATGTTGATAGACTACATTGCCCTCCAGCACATAAATCGTATTCCCATCACGGGAAACCAGTATTTTCTGGATGCCATTTGAAAAATCGTTGACAACTGTATCAAGGCCGGAGGTGGTCGAACGATAGTGGTAGATATAGCCATCGTTATCTATCACAGCAAAACGCCCGGTAACGCCATCAACACTGATTACATTAATTCGCCGCTGATAGATGTCGATGAGCGTCGCTTCTTCATCGCCCCATTTGTACCACCAAGCTTCCCCCGCATCAATTACCAGCAGACCATCAGCATCGGCGGTGACTGTTCCGCCATCCTCAAAGAAACGATTGAGGGGAATACTAAGAACAGTGTCGCTGGCTAGATCAATTTGCCGGAACCAGAAATAGGCACAACCACCCACACCGAGCAGCATGGTCCGGTCTGCACTTATTTCCAGCCCACATGCAGCCAAATCAACGTCAGTCGGGATCGGCTCTATGCTGTATGGGTCCCACGACTGCACAATGCTTTCATATCCCCCATCACTGATGGAATAGAAATTGGTGAACAGTCTATCTTCCGAGAACACCAGACCGCTCGGTTCAGGTACATTAGCAATCCGCCAGATTTCCTCACGAGCCTCAAAATCCCAAAGTACGACTGCGGACTCGGTCTGGAGCCACTTGTCATAATTATTTTCCGATGTCGCGAGTCGTGTACCGTCCGGGGAAATGGCAATTTCGTGGATATTGATGAGGTCACTTGCCCATTCATCCAGCAATTCACCGTCGGGAAACGACCACACGGCAATCAAGCCATCCGCATACCCGGTGATGATCTGTGATTCGGTTGGATGAAAGACAAACGCCGACATAAATCTAGAATCATTTCCGATGCGGATGGGGTCACTGACAACATCATCTTTGGGATAGAGCCAGACGCCGCGTGATGTCAGGACGCCGAACCACCCCCCATCGGGTGCCCACTGCGCATCAATCACCTTGCCCCGCCCCAGAGTCTGAACAAGTTGTAGTTGGTCAACGTTGTCCGGGGTGATGGGCTGTCCCGGTTCCTGTGCATGGCTGTTCACTGGCAGGAAAAACACAATCGCAATCAAAAAGAAAATCACATGACGCATAAGCACACCCACTTATTTTTATTACCATCTTATCGTGAAATTGCTCAACGCAGTGGCATCACGCATAAGCCGTAGATTTTTCACCCGGATAGTGAATCAAGGTAAATTTGAGCTTTAATGAGCCGTTATTATAGACAAAAAACTTTTAAAGATTGTAAATACAACTTGCGTCAGGTATCTTTGTACTGCGAAATTCAAAAATGGAGGAAAATGCGATGGATGCGCAGTGGTACTACGACGACTTTCAACATATCAGCATTGATTTTGATGATGCGGACCTGATTGCAACTTATACACAAAAACAGGGATCAACGCCGCAGGATGAACAGGCACTCATTCAGCGGCTGGGTATTCAGGCTGATGATGTGGTGATTGAGATGGGATGCGGTACAGGCGTTTTCGCCATCGAAGCAGCAAAAGTGGGTAAGCAGGTTTTTGCCGTCGATATTTCTGAACCGATGCTTGAGTATGCAACGCAGGCCGCCGCTGAACAATCAATTCAAAACATTAAGTTTATACACGGCGGGTTCTTGAGTTATGAACAGGCGAATCCGAAAGCCAATTTCATCATCACCAAATTTGCCCTACATCATCTGCCCGATTTCTGGAAAGTCATCGCCTTTCGGAGAATGGCAGACATGCTGGCAGATGGCGGAATCCTGTATCTGAAGGACATTATCTATTCGTTTCCCGTATCGACTTACCAGGACACCATCAATCAGTGGATCAAAGACGTTGCGAAGCCCGCTGATAAAGGGTTTACACGACAGGAATTCGAACTGCATGTGCGCGAAGAATTCAGCACCTTTAGCTGGATTATCGAGAACATGCTCACGCGCACGGGTTTTGAAATATTGGAAAGCGATACCCGAAATCCGACATATGGCGAGTTTATTGCGGTCAAGCGCTGGTGAAAAACAACAAAAAAAGCGCCACCCAATGGCTGGATGACGCTTGCGTTGTCGCGGTAATTTAGCGACCGTTTTTACGCAGTTTACGGCGTGCACGTCGGATTGCCTTCTTCTTCTGGATACGGCGCAGTTCGCTCTTGGACACATGCCAGCGTTTGCGACGCACCGTGCTGAGCAAGCCATCCTTGGCAATCGACTTACGGAAACGCTTCAAAAGCTGATCCTGCGATTCGCCGGGACGTAGTTTAACGTGTGACATCTATGCTCTCACCCCCTTTCCGGTTTGGTTTTGGGTGACACGGATCGGGTTGAGACCTAAACCGTGGCTTCCTCAGTCTGAGATTCTACCACAGCATCATCGTCGTCTCCACCGTCATCTTCCTCGTCCTCCGCTTCGTAGGGCGGCACATAGAAGGTGATGTCGTCCACTTCATAACCATGTTCGATGGCGAAGTTGTCACGTTCGGCTTCGGTGACTTCCTTCAAGCTCAGGCCCAGCCGCTGGCGGTCAGCTTCAATGCTGATGATGCGCAGCAGCAGATGCTGGCCCTGGCGAACATAATGCTCAAGTTCAACGGTTGGGTTGCCGACCTGGCTGCTGTGCAGGAGGGCTTCGATGCCCGGCTCCAGACGCACAAATACACCGAATTGTGTGACACGGGTGACTTCACCGAGTACCAGTTGCCCGATGTGGTACAGGTCATCCACCTCGGACCACGGATTGGGCTGGAGGCGCTTCAGGCTCAGGCCGATGCGCTTACCTTCTTCATCGAGGCTCAAGATGTACACCTCAACGTTATCGCCGATGTTGACGATTTCGCGCGGGTGGTGAACGCGATGCCAGGCCAATTCACTGATGTGAATGAGGCCATCCGCCCCGCCGAGGTCAACGAAAGCGCCAAAGTCGCGCAGGCCGGAAACGATACCCTTGCGGACTTCGCCTTCCTGCAATTCGTCAAGGAATTTCTCCTTGATTTCGGCACGGTGTTCGCGCATGGCTTCGCGCTGGCTGAGTACCAAACGGCGACGCTTGCGGTTCACTTCGATAATCTTGACGGTAATGGGTTTTCCGACAAAGCTCTGAAGCTGGTCCTGCCGTTCATCTTCGGTCAAACCACGCGGCAGGTCAATGACATGGCTGGCAGGTACAAAACCGCGCAGATTGCCGAATGGCATTATCAGACCACCCCGGTTGGCTTCGGCAACAGTACCTTCCCAGGTATCGGCGTCTTCCATCAGTTTCTCCGCTTGCAGCCAGTCTTCGACCTGCAATGCCTGTGAAACGGAGACGAGCAAGTTGCCGTCCGAGTCTTCCAAACGACTAATCATGACCATCACTTCGTCGCCGACTTCAAAGTCAACATCGGTATGCAAGCGGTCGAGATCCTGTTTGGGTACAACACCGTCCATTTTCATGCCGATGTCGACTAGCAGCCCCTGGTGATCTTTCATCAAGACCGTGCCAGTGACAATATCACCACGTTCCAGCGGTTCTTCGCGGAACGTCTCTTCAAGCATAGCTTCAAAATCGTAGTCAGCTACGTTGGTACTCATAGGTTGAGTAATCCCCCACAGTGGATAAGATAATTGGACGATAGAGACAAAAAAACAGCACCCCCCGCGCAACATGGAGGAACTGTTAGAGTCAGGTTTGTATTGCAATCCCTAAATTCTGACGCCAAGGTGTTAATTGCGCAGTTGCGCACCCCTTCCTTAGATTTGGTTCTGCCCCTGACAAAACCGGGCGTTAGTATAGTCCTTCAAATGGGGTTTGTCAAACGTTTTTAGCAGGTTTTCTGGCGAATTTACAAATCGCATACCACAAAATCAGGATTTTGCGCCCTCAACTATTTGGAGTACTTTGGCTTTCGATGGTGGTTATCAACGAAAAAGCAGGTTATAGTAGGTACAGATAATAGTGAGAATATGTTTGTTCAAAGAATGCACTTTAGGGGCACTGAAGGTGTGGGAAAACCTGTTCCATTTAATAAATTTTGGGATTAGGAGGAGGTATGTCCTACGATTTAAAGGGATTTTCGATTCTCATTATTGATGATGAGAAGGATATCCTTGAGACCTTATCTGAAATATTAGAAATTGTAGGGGCCAGATCGCATACAGCAAAAAATGGCTGCATCGGCTATGATATGGTGAAAGAAATCCAGCCAGACATTATTTTATGTGATCTTGCCATGCCCGAATGTGACGGCTGGGAATTTATCCGGCTGCTGCGCAATAATGACGACATCAAAATTAAGCATGTTATCGCGTTCAGTGCCCATGCCAGTATGGAAGAAGAGGCGCTTGAGGCAAGTTTTGATTACTTTCTGGCAAAACCGATTGCACCGGAAAAACTAATTGATTTTTTGATGGACATTATTAGTCAATGAAACGTTATTGGCTCCTTACAGTCATATATTTACTTGTCGCCTGTGGGCAGAACCAGAACGACATAGAAACCCCGTCTGCGCCATCCATTTCGCTGCTGATTTCTGGTTCGGGGGGTACTACTCCTGTGCTGGCTTACATTGCCCCGAACTTCACGGCTGACCATCCCAACTATCGCATTCTCACGTTGCAGGGTTCGAGCACAGACGGTGGCATCAACGCCCTGCGTGAGAACCTGATTGATATTGCCGCGATGAGCCGGGCGGCGACCGCCAGTGAAATGGAGACAATTACCTATATAAAAATCGGATTGGCGGGTGAAGTGCCGATCATCCATCCTGCCGCCGCGCTGACAGACATCACCAGCGAAGAACTGCGGGCAGTGTTTGCGGGCGAAATCAGCAACTGGTCGGAGCTGGGGGGTGCTGACCTTGCGATTCAGGTGTATGTTCGCGGCGACAGTTCCATCCACACTCACGCCATGCGCAAAGCAGTGTTTAACGATATTGTATTCACCGAAAACGCGGTGCTGGCCTCCAGTATGGAGAACATGATTGATATTGTCGACACCACACCCGGTGCGGTCGGATATGCCAGTTACCCGGCGGTGCTGGCAACCCGCGCCGATGTGATAGTGCTGGGCTTTGACAGCGTAGACCCGATTTCAAATGCCTATCCGGGGTTGTTGGAAATCGGCCTGAGCTATCTGCCTGACCGTGAACCCGACATTGCGCCCTTTGTAGCATGGTTGTTATCTGACGAGGGCCAGGCCGCCCTTCGAGAATTGAGAGTCGTTCCATGAACCTGACTGCCAAGCTGACTATTCCTTTTTTGATTATGTTTGTCCTCATTGCCGCCCTGACCGGAATACTGATCAACAACAGTGTAGATACTGTTACCAGCGAAACAGCATCACAGCGCCTGAGCGACGAAGAAAGTGTGGTGCAGGGCCAGATCACCAATCTTGACAATCTCATGATCGCGCGGGCCAGAGGTATCGCGAACATCAGCCAGCTAGGTCCGGCTATCACGTCAGAAAACACACTTGTTCTGGAATTGCTGGTCGAAAGTGCCCAGTTCATCTTCCGCTCAGACGACTTTGAAATCCTCAACGCAGCCGGACTGCGCCTCTACGATCACGACCAGCAGGCCAGCCCGCAGGCCGTAGAGCAAACTCAGCGATTGATAGATTTTGCCACCAATGGCATAACTGTCAGTGGGTTGATAATTGACGAGATGGATGGTACACCGAGACCGCGTCTGGCAGCGGCGTCTCCTGTCTACGACGCAACAGGAGAAATCATCGGAGTGGTCTTTGTCGCCCAGGATTTTGACAACGCGGTCTTGAACGAACTGAATTTCAATCGTGATGACGTGGATGTCGCGGTGCTGATAGATGGTGACGTGGTGGCTTCAACAGGCATTGTAGCACTGGACGCGGAAGCGGTGGATAGGGCTACGCGGGGCCAGCGGGTCCTTGACGAGGACATCGAAGGTGGCACGGGGCAGATTTATGCACCGGTCAGTCTGGGCACTGGAAATGTTGCGGTAGCAATCTCGGTTGACTTCGCGGAAATCGAAGCATTTCGCGGCTCGATCATCCGTACAACCTCGTCGGTTATCATCATTATTGGCCTGCTGGCTTTGACCGGGCTGGCGGGTGGCCTGTTGATTTTTGTCGTGCGGCCTGTTCGTAAGATGCGGGTGGCTGCCGAAGAGATCGCGGGCGGAAATTATCATCGCCGGGTCGATGTTGTCACGCGCGATGAAATAGGCACTCTGGCGGCGACCTTTAACAACATGGCCGACGCATTGGAACGGCGCGAACGTCGCCAGCGTGAACTGCGCGAATCCCTTGAACAGAGCAATATCAACTTTGAAATCGCCAATGAAGAAGTCCAGCGGGCCAATCGTCTCAAGGACGAATTTTTGACCAATGTCAGCCACGAACTGCGCACCCCACTCAACGGTGTGATGGGCTATCTGGGCATCCTCGATTTGTCGGATGAGATGACCGCCAATGATCGCCTGATGGTGGACCGCGCACGGGCCAGCGCCAATCGGCTGCGCGATTTGATTACGGACCTGCTGGATGCCAACCGCATGGAAATGGAAGCGTTTGTGCTCACGCCGACCGCATTTTCACTGCAAAGCCTGATTGAACGCCAGCGCGAAAACGCCGAAACCTTCAAGATCGAACGCAAACTGGATTTTCATCTGGAGGTGGCAAACAATATGCCATCGTCGCTGTGGGGCGATGATGAAGCCATCAATCGCGTCATTTCCAATCTGGTTTCCAATGCCTTTAAATTCACCAGACAGGGCAGTGTGACGCTCAAAATCGACCATGAAGACCGTAACATGATTGTGCAGGTTATCGATACGGGCATCGGCATTCCCGTTTCTAAACGCGACCTCATCTTCGAACGCTTCTACCAGATTGAGCCTGATAGGACGCAGCCCGGCACGGGGTTGGGGTTGGCGATTGTGAAGAATCTGGTGGAGGAGATGAATGGCAGCATCGAACTGACCAGTGCCCCCAACAAAGGTACGATATTCACTGTGAGGCTGCCTATCCTTGAGACGACTGAGGTGACTTAACTGACTTTCCGGGTGAATGCGGTAGACAAGGTACAGCCCGGATTTATTGAATGCCGCTCAAAGGTGGGGATGACCAACAACCTCTAGTGAGACTCGTGCTTATCGTCGCCATCTAACCCTCTGGCAATGCGTTCGGCAGGATGGAATACCTCTTTGTCTTCAAACCGGCGGATCACAGTCAGCACAAATCCCATCACAAGCGTTGATCCAACCGCCAGCACATACATTTCGTAGCCGACCACAATACCCAGCAGCGCCACCATCCACACCGTAGCGGCGGTCGTGACGTCATGGGTGAAGCCTTTACGCTGCATAATAATACCACCCCCCAGAAAACCAATCCCGGTGACGATATTGGCAACCAGACGGGCTGCCGAATCGGCGGAAAAGGTGATGCGGGCCATTGCCGTTACCATCGCAGAGGTCATCGCCACCAGCATATGGGTGCGCAAACCCGCCGGGCGCTGTCGGCGTTCACGGTCAATTCCGGGTATGGCAGCCAGAAGTCCGGCGACAATTACAGCTATGAGAGCTTCGACCTGATCGGATGGGAGTTCAATACCCAGAATCGTCATTGAAAACAATCCTTTTCACCAATAGAAAAAACAATCCTGCGTGAACAGGGGTAGGTATGAGGATACAGGAAAACTGTCAGAAAAGTGAAGCTTTTTCAGATTGGACGGTCGCCTCCGAAAACGCGATCAATTTTTTGACATCATCCGGCAAAATGGTGGGCGGCATCTGCTCTGGTCGCTGGATAGGCTGGCCTGTTGCTGCCAACAACTCAATCAACCGTGCGCTGGTCTGTGGGCCATCGGTAAGGGCATAGCTGGCCTGAATCCGCCGCGCCGCCTCCCGAAACTCATCATCGAACAGCACCGCCTCAATCGCCCGGCTCAATTTGCTCCGCGTCAATCGCCAGGGTGACAGCCGAATCCCCGCACCGCTGGCTGCCACATGTGCTGCCGAGTCTGGCTGGTCGGCGCTGATGGGTATCACTACCAGCGGCAGGCCGTGCATCAACGTTTCGGTAACAGTGTTGTTGCCGCCATGACTGATAACGGCATCCACCCGCCGCAAAATCTCTAACTGTGGAACAAACTGCCGCACGATAACGTTGTCAGGTAGGGGGTGGTAATCCGGTGGATTGCTGTTGCGCCCGGTGGCGATGATGGCCTTCCAATTGGCATTTTGCGCTAACCCAATCACATGGCGGAAAACGCGGTCGCCACGCACAATCGTTCCCATTGAGACATAAATAGTCGGGCATTCGTCATCGAAAAATTCCCACGGGAAATCATCGTGCACTTCGCCGCGCTGCGGAGTGGTCACCGGGCCAACATACATTACCTCACGTGGTAAATCACGGCGCGGGTACTCGTAAGCATCGGTGACGGGAACCAGCGTCAAATAGGGGGAATGAGCCAGCAGCGCACCGCGAACAGGCGGCAGCTTATAGCGACGGCGGACGCGGTTCACAATCCGGTCGTAGCGCCACAGAATCGGATGCAGCACCAGCCCCAGCACCGGCCA
>JAKEEQ010000423.1 GCA_022616515.1 Chloroflexota bacterium
CTGGCAAGATACCCATAATTGAATCCGGCTTCAATGGCAGGGTCAACTCCCCCACGCATTTCCCCAACATCAAATAGTTGAAACTGCACCCCGGCGATCAGAATGATCGCCAGCGCATAAATATAATCGGTCCCACCCGACAAAATCGACGCGATAGTCGTGACAAAATTATCCAGAAATGACCCACGCCAGTAGGCTATGACGGTTCCCATGAACGTGCCAACGGTGATACTGATGAGTAGGCCAGAGCCAAGCGAAACCAGCGTCCACGGCAAAAAGCGGAGGATCTGGTCTTTGACCGGAGTGCCCGCCGAGGTAATGGATTGCCCCAGGTCACCTTGCACCAAATCAGACATGTAGTTGATATATTGTTCTGTCATGGATTGGTCGGGATCAAAGTTGAAAAGACCTGCTGCTAGATTTTGCGCTTGCTCCATCGTATAACCGCGATTCAAGTATTCTTCAATCTGGACCTCGACCGGATTACCGGGCAAGAGACGTATCAAGAAAAAGGTGAATGTAATCGCCGCCCAGGCGGTTAACAGCCCCTGAAGGGTCACTTTGAACGCATAGGACTGTGTGATTGTGCGCAGCAGTTCAATTATTTTGCCACCGGGAGACTGAGCTTGTATAGTGTGCTCGGCAGTTTCAATCTTATCAAGCGTTGCCATTGGTTGAGATTTCTTTTTATAACCTGATTAAATGCAATCATCGGGTAACGGTAAATGGTGTGCATTACCTTGACCTTATGTTAACGGTGGCGGACACAGCAGTGCTGTGTCCCTACGGGAGTCGTAGGTTTTCGTAGGGACGCCATAATGCAGTTTAACATTTAAATACGGGTTATGGTTTGGTTGATACGGGACGCGGTGTACCGCGCCCCTCCGAAGAACCACCCAGCGGAGGGGTCGGGTATACCCGACCCCGGTTCGTTGATAACTCGTATTATTTTCTTAAAACGCATCATGGAGTCCGCTAACCAATGCATCGGACTCATCAATCTTTACCCGTTTATTTTGTCAAGTTGCATCAGGTGGGCGAGCCACTCACTGAACGCCCACCTGAGCGAATATGCGCTAGTTGGCGGGCCTCAGCGTACCATGCCAGATGGCCCATTTAATGAAGTGATCGGTTCCGGTTGGATTCAACAGCAGGCTTTCATCAACCTCATCCAGCCCAGCGATGAGATCCGTATTGAAAGGTTCCGCACTCAATATCACGTTGAGCGGGATATAAGGCATCAGGTCATTGATAATCAACGCGACCTGGCTGGCCCGTTCACGTGCCACGCCCGGATCGAGACCGGCGTTCACCTGATTAATCAGGTCATTCAAATTGACTGTTTCACCGTTCAATTCGACATCAAGATCAATGCTCAAACCGGGTTGGTCCTCGGCAAGGTCCGTCTGCCAGCGTTGAATGGGATTCCAGAACTGACGAGAGGCAAACGGTGAACCTGAAGCCCAACTCCAGACGGACAGGTCAAAGTTACCAGCGCGGATTTCTTCGGGGACTTCCTGCCATGGCATACCACGTTCGGTGATGTCAAAGCCGAATTCGTTCAGTTGCTCGACAGCATCCAGTGTTGCGCTGGTAAAGTCCGCGAATTCCTGCGGGAAGATCCACTCCACGGAAATGGTATTGCCATCGGCATCTGCCCATAGACCATCGGCGTTTCGGGTGAATCCTGCGCTTTCCATCAGTCCAGCCGCACGTTCCGTGTCAAACTCATATCGATCCAGTTGATCAACGGCTTCTGGAGACAGGAGGTTGGTAACGTTGTCGTCCAGCAATCCAGACATGTATTCAGTACCATACGCGCTCAGTCCATTCGTTAAGAAAGCATTCTGGTCACGGTCGATAGACAGTGCGACAGCCTGACGAACTTCTTTGATGTCCCACGGATGGCGGGCATGGTTAAAGAGAAGGGCCGGGCCATAACCACGCGGAACGGTAATAATTTCCAGCCCTTCGGCGATGAAGGAGTCAACCGTGGCGGGTGGATACACGTTGGTAGAGTGAGCAATTTCACCACTCAATACCAGCGGGGTTGTAGCATCGGTCTCGCCCGCCCAGAGCTTCAACTCACCAAATTGAACTGTGTCCGAATAGATGCTGTTGGGCTGCCAGTGTAATGTCATGAAGGCATCGCCAACATCGTCAAGGCTGTAGGTATAGGGACCGCTGGCAATGTACACTTCGGGGCGATATTCACGCAGTTCGGTCAGCAGTGCCTGCCATTCTTCAGAATCGGAAGTTGCTCCAGTTTCGAAAAGGGCAAGGGCACGCTCGGCAAACTCGCCATAGGTTGCTCCGGCGACAATCGGTTCGCGCAGAATGAGATATTCTGCCAGCGCCGACGGCTCATCGTTAACGAAGTGAAAACGAACCGTGAGATCATCAACCTGTTCGACTGATTCAATGTAGGTGAATTGTGACCAGCCAACCAGACGACCAAGCGCATAGGTCGTGATGATATCGTCCGCATAAATCACATCGCCATCACTCCAGTGCAAGCCCTCTTTGAGGGTGATTTCATAGGCGGAGTTGTCTTCGGTAAAGCCCCAGCTTTCCGCAAGCACATCTCCAAAGGTATCGGTTGACCAGAAATAAAAAGCCGGTGAAAGCTCGACCATTTCGCGATAAACGTTACCGAGGTTTTGAAGAGGACCACCGGAGGCATAGGCGTTCAAGTGATGGTCCGGGGGAAGGGTGTAGGGCCACGTTCCAAACCAGGTGCCGGTAGGGCCGTCCTGTGCCGATGTATTCGGCAGGGGCACAATCGCAACAGCGAGTGCGAAAATAACCAGGAGGATCGCCAATTTTCTCATCTTTTTTGCTCCACGTTTAATACAATAGCTGACAATAATTGTGGTTGAAATGGGGGTCTGTCGTATAAGCCATCCTTTCGAACTGGTATAGAGTGGTATAGACCACTCACGAGATAATAACGCCACACGAAGGTTATTGCAAATTCTGCTCGCCCGTATGTCACAGATACTTATTTCTCAATGGGGATGGGAACGCTCGTTATTAGGGTAATGCTAAGGAAAAACGCACCGGGATATACCAAGCGTGAGGACAGGGAAAATGACCTGTCAAACGGCAACGATCTCCCAGCCTTTCGCCACAGACTAAAGTCTGCGGCTACACAAACCCAAGTCCACTAAAGGGACTCCGATCCCTTATGCAGCTTGAAAAAATAACCGGGTAAAGGTTGATGAGTCCGGGGCGTCCCTACGAAAGCTCGCGACTCTATAAGGGCAAGTGAAAGATTCCTGGACGTACGTTCGAGAGTCTTATTGCACGCCCTCGACGCAGGAAATGAGACTTCTCAGACCAGCTTTGGGAATTGGGAGCTTCTTTTTTTTAGCCGTTACTTTACTCTTACGTTAGACGTGGCAGGCACTCCTACCTGTCGCCAATCGTGACCGTATTTAGCACAAGTCGAGGCTAGAAATGCCATCCGTTGTTTAGCAGTCGTCTTCAAAAACGTTTCCCGCTCACTGCCCTGCAATTTGATGGCATCTGACCAGATGGTCCGCCCTACGATGACACCGCTTGCGCCTGCTGTACAGGCCATCCCAACCTGGCGTAGGAAGGTGTCGTAGTTAACACCTGCACTGAGTAGTGCCCAGGGGACATCGCCACAAGCATCGTCCAACTCCGCCAGCGCCGATTCCCAGTACGTTTCATCATCGGCGGGCAACGCAGGAAACTCTACTTTGAGTACATCGACCCCGGAGCTGGAAAACCGGGCTGCCGAGCGCACGACCACATCACGTCTTTCGGCGCTTGTCAGTGGAACGTTGGGATCAAGCGAATAGGCGATTGGCTCCAGAAAAAATGGGATTTGATAGGTTTCACAATCAGCGACGATTCTTGCCACTTCGTCCTGTTTCTGGCTGGCATCTGGCGAATCGGGGTGGTAGGTCAACAGCAACTTCACACCGTTTCCGCCATTGGCCTTGATAGCCGCCACGCCCCAATTTTCAATGTACTTCATGGTGCGCTGGCTGGGATGCAAGTCATAATCGGTGACTTCCAACGGAGCCAGCAGTCCATGGCGTCCGGTAATGACCTGTGAGCGAATACCGGCTTCAAGTCCATAAACCGGGTCAATAAGCACCGCACTGGCATGGTCAAGAAGTTGTGACATCACCTGCACCTTAAAGGCCGTGAACTGTCCATCCGTCAACGGCGTTGGCGCTACTGCATCAAGTTTTTCCTTGAGATTGGCGCGATGGTCAATCGCCAGAATAACGAAATGTCCATTTTCTGTACTACACTGAGTTAAATGTCGGTATTTTCCTATTTGGAGCATGTCAACCCCTCAAGAATGGATGTCAATAACAACTTTATGGATGCCAGCCTCATAAGCGTGATTGCGGGCAAAGGCTTCAGAAATGTCTTCGAGTTGATAGTGGTGTGAAATTACGTCATCCAGATCAAGATCACCAGAGGTTGCCAGCGCGATAGCTCTCGGATAGGTGTGCTGCATCCGCCGGGCAAGTAAAATGGACAGCCCTTTGCGGGCAGCCGTTGAATAGCTGAACTGCACGTTGTCCTCAACCGGAATCCCCACGACCACTACTCGCCCACCCGGAGCGGCCATTGCGACACACTGCTCGACGGTCTCATCTACCCATGCCGCTTCAAAGGCTACATCCACACCCCGCCTCTGAGTTTGAGTAAGCACGGCTTCAATAGGGTTGGCTTGATCGACGGTGGCAGCATAGGCAGCACCCCACGCACTTGCCTTTTCTACACGCCAAGAATATTTATCAAAGGCGTAGAGTTCGGTAGCTCCGGCGAGTTTTGCCAGCCGTAAAATTAACAGTCCCACCGGACCACAGCCAATAACCGCTACCGTACTCCCTAACTTGATTTTGCCCAGATCAACGGCATGAATGGCAACACCCACTGTTTCCAATAAGGCCGCCGCGCCATTGCTGATGTCATCCGGTATGGGAAAACAATTTCGGGCAGGGCAAATCATCCGTTCGCGCATGGCACCACCGGTAGGATATGCCCCAAAAAATGTGTGGTTGCAACACAGATTCACATATCCTTTTTCGCACATTTCACACTGATAACAGGGATTCATGGGATCGACTGCCACTCGTTGTCCGGCAGTTAAGGGCTGATGATTTCCGTCCACTGCACCAGACCCGACCGCTATAACTCGCCCACTGAACTCATGCCCTAAAATGAACGGTTCTTCAATGACCGTTGGTCCAATCCTGCCATCCTGGTAGTAATGCAAATCTGACCCGCAAATACCCACTGACAGGACTTCGATCAACACTTCTTCCTCACGCGGTGCCGGTGGAGCGGGTAGCTTTTCGAGCGTAAAGTGACGGTCACGATGTAATCTAGCAGCTTGTATCATTCCGACCCACCTCAAGCAGACCCGCGTTTGACAAGCTCGAAAGGCATTTCTTCACGCCGTCCTCTGGATGGTGCTTCATCATTAAGGCGGGCCAGCAGCATTTCGGCGGCGCGTTCTCCCATCGCTTCCTGAAATTGGGCAATGGTCGTTAAGGGAGGCGAGACGAGTCGGGCAATTGGAATGTCGTCGTAACCGATGATGGCGATGTCATCGGGGACACGAAGCTCTGCTTCTTTAACCGCCATCAGTGCACCAATCGCCATGAGATCGCTAGCGCAAAACACGGCGGTAATGTCGGGTCTGATTTTAAGCAGCTCGTGCATGGCATGGTAGCCATCTTCTTCTTTAAAATTTCCATCGAGGATGAGGGCTTCGTCCACTGGTAAATTATGGTCGTAATGCGCCTGACGGTAACCCTGTTCACGACGCAGGCGCGGCGGTGTTCCGGCTTTACCCGCAATCATACCGATCCGAGTATGCCCCTGTTGGATGAGATAGTCGACAGCGGTTTCGGCGGCTGCCGGGTCATCGACATACAGGCTGTCAAGCGGGTATTCCTCCACACAGTCGGGCATGATATTTGGCCCCTGCACCACCAGCGCAATGTGTTTTTCCAATACGGGAAGCAGGTCTTCCGGTTGCAGGTGCAAAGATGTGATTATGGCACCATCAACCCAACCCTGCTGTAGAAATCGTAATGAAATGTGTTCCTCATTGAGGTTACGATCTGTGTTGTATATGATGATTTCGTAGCCCTGCCCCCGGACTGCCCGCTGTACACCTCTGGCGAAAACCGTGTGGAAGGGATTCGTAATATCCGGCACGACAACGGCAATCATATTGGTGCGCTGGGTGCGTAGATTACGGGCCGCCGTGTTCGTTACGTAGCCCAACTCCTGTACCGCGTCCAGAATACGCTGTCGTGTATCGCCGGGAACCTTTACGTTTGGATTGTCATTCAATACATAGGAGACCATCGCCTGTGATACACCTGCTGCACGTGCTACATCAGCCTGTGTTGGGCGTTTTTGTGTTTTCGCCAACCGATTTTTCCTTCTCCACTTGTAATACATTAGGTTTTACGGGTGGTGGTAACGCTTTAACTGATACGGTGGTTGAGCTGGCGGACGCCATATATGACGTCCCTACGATTATGCACGATTCCCGTAGGGACAGCATATATGCTGTCCGTCAATAATAAAATTATTCATCAGTCAATATGACCTCTCAACTGTGTAAATCCTATCGGTAATTCACTGGCTGGAGGTGATGCCACCATCCAGATAAATGACCTGTCCTGTAATAAATGATGACGCCGGAGCCGCAAAAAATACCGTTGCTCCCACAATATCGGTCGGGTCGGCAATCCGTCCCAGCGGAATGCGGCTGATAATCGACTGCTTAAATTCTTCATTTTCCATAACATGACGGATCATTTCAGTATAAACGAACGTCGGTGCAATACCATTGACGGTAATGTTGTGTGGGGCCAATTCCATTGCGTGCTGGCGAATTAACAGAACCAGACCGCCTTTGGTGCTGCAATAGGCCGAATACCCGCGTCCGCGCAGCCCCAACTGTGACCGTACTGACAGAATGTGTATTTGACGCCCGCCATCTCCCGCGGCAATCTGATGTTTGGCGGCAGCCTGCGCCAGAAACATGGCGGCTTTTAAATTAACCTGATAAACCTCATCAAATGCCTCTTCAGTTACGTCGAGGAGTGGTTCTTCGCGCTGCATGCCAACACTGTTGACAAGAATATCAATTTTGCCGTAGGTGTCTACCACGTAATCCACCGATTCCCGGATTTCCGCAACCGACTTCACGTCCGTAGCGATGCCAGACGCTTCGTGTCCTGCCGACTTGAGGTTGTCGGCAAGCTCACTTGCTTTTTCTTGTGAACGCCCTGATATGACCACTTTCGCGCCATACATAGCCAGTCCCCAGGCCAGTGCCTCGCCAATGCCCCCGTATCCGCCGGGAATATAAGCGACCTTATCACGCAAATCAAACAAGCCCTGTAATTCGGTCGTGAAGTCTACGACAGGTGTGATTTGGCCCATGTCATTCTCCTTAAATTATTGCCTATTATTTGTTCTGCTGTGCTTCGTACTGTGGCAATGTATTGCCCAGATAGTCCCTAACATGGGAATCCTGTGTGAACGTCTGCCAGTGGTCGTAATGAGAAACCTCTCCATTGTGGACAAACATGTACTGATGACACAGATGTTCAACAATCTCTAACTGAAACACCTCGGTTGGATGCACCGAGATAAACACCAGACAACGCATCATCCACAGTTGGCGAAAGAATTGCAGCATAAACGGAATATAGCCGTCCTGGGTATTGAATTGTGGCTCATCAAACAGGTGAATAGTTGGGTAATCGTAATAACACGATTTCATCAGAAATTCGGGTTTGGTCCACTGGATATTGCGCACCTGATACGATTGGTGATAGTGGATAGCAAGGCGGTCACGATACCTGTACTTCACATTCTGGATGTCATCACCCATGCAGTAAACTGTGCCGGACGAGGGCGGTGTTGTGCCTGCAATCATCTCAAATAGCGTCGTTTTTCCCGCACCGTTAGCACCCATCACACCCACGATGCCCGGCTCTTCAAACACAAAATCCGCTTTTAGATAAAACGTCGTCTTCGGAAAAAGAATAATGCGGCGTGAGTATCGCTTTTCAACATTATCGAGGTGCAAAATTGGAGTGTCGGTCATCATATGCTTCCTACATGCCTAATAAAACGCGGCGCTGGTGGCCTGCCTGAAGCAACTCTTCAGCCGAACCGGCAAACTTCATCTCACCACGCCCAATCACATAAGCTCTATCCGAGACTTCGAGAGCAAGTTGGGCGTGCTGCTCCACGATGAGCACCGAAATTCCTTCAACCTTGAGGCGTTTGATGGTTTTCATCACATCTTGAACAATTTTGGGAGCAAGTCCCTGGGTTGGTTCATCCAGAAGAACCAGTCCGGGTGAGCCAAGCAGCGCTCGTGCAATGGCGACCATCTGCATCTCCCCACCGGATAGATTCTCACAATCGCGGTGCATCAAATATTCCAGTGCAGTGAAGATCTCAAAGATTTCTTTCATCTTCCACGAGTGAAATGGGCTGCGTTTGCGACCTAGTTTGAGGTTGCGTGCCACCGTGAGTGATGGGAAAATGCGCCGGTCATCGGGAACCCAACTTACCCCGGCCCGGGCAATTTTATGTGTTGGTTTCCGGGTGATGTCTTTGCCGTTGAAGTAGATGCGTCCTTTACGGGCTGGCGTCAGTCCCAGAATGGAACGCAGCGTTGTGGTTTTGCCTGCTCCGCTCGGCCCCAGCAGTGCCACCACCTCACCATGTCCAACTTCCAGTGATATGCCGAACAGCGCCTGTGTCTCGCCGTAGAACGTTTCGATATTGTCGACGGAAAGGAGGGGTTGACTGTTCATTGCAGCACCCCCCGGTTTGCCAGCAGTTTGTCGGGAGCGTCAGTCGCGATAATTTGACCCCACAAAATAACCGAGATGACATCGGCAATTTCAACGAGAAAATCCATGTCGTGTTCAATGACCACAATTGTTACAATCTCTTTAAGCTTCAATACGAGATCAATGAGGTTGCTCATCTGGTCCGAACCCATCCCCTGAGTAGGCTCATCGAGAAACAGCATGCGTGGCTTACTAGCGAGCGCAACGCCAATTTCCAGCGCACGACGCTTGCCGTAAGGAAGATTTTTGGCTTCGGTACGGGCCACCTTGTCTAAACCGATGCGTCGTAGAACTTCATAGGCTTCATCTTGAATGGCACTATCGGTCGGCACGTTCATAAACATGTTGAACTGGCGCTGCCGAACATTCGGCAATGCCACCATGATGTTTTCAATGGCGGTGAAGTCGTCAAATAGGTTCATGATCTGGAAGGAGCGGGCAATGCCCATTCGCGCGACGCGCTGCCGTGAAAATCGTGTGATATTTTTGCCGTTGAAAAAGACTTTGCCACGATCCGGCCAGTGCTGGCCCGTCAGGATGTTAAAGAGGGTAGTTTTCCCCGCTCCGTTAGGCCCGACAATACCACTCAGTTGGTTTTCTTCAAAGGTGATATTCACCTTCTCCAGAACAACCTGTTGACCGAAGCGTTTATGGATGCCTTTTGCTTCTAACAATGCCATATTCGTGCCTCCCTCAAACCAACTCATTACTGGGTTCCGGTGTGGGAACCAGTGTGCGCTCTGGAGGCAGGAGACGATGACCGGGCGACATCTTAAAGATACGCTGCGAAATCTTCATCCACAGGCCCGCGATACCATGCGGCTCGAATAGGATGACCGCCATAAATGACACGCCAAACCATAGAATCCATGTGGATGTATATGTTCCTAGAAAATCACGCATGATGAAGTAAAACATCACGCCTAGCACGGGTCCCCAGAAACTGACAAGTCCACCGCCAACGATGGTCATCATCACAATAATGCCCGACCAATGCAAAGACATCACGTCCGGGAAGGCACTGCGCTGGGTGAGTGCAAATAAACCTCCGGCTAATCCAGAAATAGCGGTCGAGAGCGTGAAACTGATCCATTTAAAAAGGTGAACATTATAGCCAAGAAACCATGTGCGGGTTTCGTTCTGTTTGAGTGATTGAATAATATAGCCAAATGGTGAATGGATAAGCGTCCATAGACCAAGCACCACCAGCATAAAGAAAGCCAATCCCAGAAAGTACATACTCTGATTACTGGATACATCCAGCGAGAAAATACCAAAATCCACCGGAAGGCGTTCTAAGTTAAGCAAGCCATCTTCGCCATTGGTGTATTCGCGCTTTTTGATTGCCACAAACCAGAAGACCTGCCCGAAGGCGATTGTCATCAGTGCAAAATAAATGCCACGCCGGTGTGACATAAACAATGCAGATAGGCCGCCTGCTCCTGCCCCTGCCAGAATCGATAACAGCAACCCTACCCACAAACTGGTTCCGCCTTCATGGACTTGATACATTGCCATCGCATAGGCACCAATGCCAAAGAACGCACCATGCCCGAAGGACGGCAGGCCAGTGTAACCCAACGCGAGATTGTAGCCCATCGCATAGATGCACCAGATGATAATTTCGATGGCGATGTAGTCGTACAACCCGACACTGCTAATCCATAAAGGCACGGTTGCGAGAAAGGCGAATACAAAGACCATTTTTGTAAAATCATTTGAATAACTGCGTAATGACGTCATAAGTTATTTATCCAGACCACTCGCTTTGCCGAACAAGCCACGCTGGCGGAAGAAAATTACCACAATCAATAATATATAGATGCTCAGAATCGACCATTCCGTCGCATAAGCACTCACCATGCCAACTGTCAATCCCACCATGATTCCAGAAATGACCGATCCCCAGAAGCTACCGATACCACCAATGGTCACTATCAAAAAGGCGGGAATAACCGCATCAACTCCCATGTGTGGGCGGACACCCCATATCGGGGCCATGATAATCCCGGCAATGCCTGCCAGCGCGGTTCCAAGGCCAAAAACGAACATTCGTAAAACGGGCAGATTGATGCCCAATGCCCGCACCATTTCGCTGTCGTGCGCACCTGCCTTGATGATCGCGCCAAGCTGCGTCTTCTCAATGAGAACCCACAGCAGCAAGATAAGCACTACCGCAAACGCCGAGGCAAAAATACGATATTTGAAATAAAAAATATCGCCAAGTTCAATGAAGCCGCTGACATCCGCCGGGGCACGCAGCAAACGTTCGGTAGGCCCCCAGCGCTGTCGAATGGCTTCCTCAAGGACGAGGGCTGCTCCGAAGGTGAATAGCAGGCCATATAACGGATCTTTGCCGTAGGTGCGCCGTAATCCAAGTTCGATTCCCATACCAACTGCCGCAACCCCAAGCGGTGCAACGATCAGCGCCGTTGCATATTGTGAACGGGTCGGGAACCCAAATTCTGAGACTTCAAGATAACCATAGACGGCAAGGGCCAGATATGCACCCAGAGCAAACAGGGAGCCATGAGCCAGATTAATGACCTCCATAACTCCCACGATGAGCGTAAAGCCCAATGCAATCAAAGCGAACAGGAGACCAATACTTAAGCCATTCAGCAGGTGTGGTACAAGTTCCTCGAAAGTCATGATTAGCTCCTGTTCTGCGAACTTCGATTATTTGATTTTAGGGTTCGAATACGGGTGTGTCTTCAAATGACTCAAGTACACAACCTTCCGCAATGGACATCGCATCATCCGGGGAAACAATCGCTACGATTTCGTAGATGTCATATTCTGCTTCTGGTTCCAGATTGGCGGCACCTAGATAAATCGTTTGCTGAATGTGATGGTTATCGGGATTCATCCACGCATCATGGTGCTGCATGCGTTCCTCAGCGGTAAACTGAGCATTTTCTAGAATCTGGATAACCTCGTGATTGTTGGTCGTGCCTGCTTCTTCAATGGCAGACAATAACGCATGAGTCGCCATATAGCCATTGTAGAACACATTGCCGGGAACTTCGATGCGGCTGTCGGGGAACATTTCCTGATAACGCGCCACGAATTCATCAACACCGGGCAAATCAAGGTTGTAGTACCATGTTGTACCAAATAAACCAAAAGGCGGCAGGCCGTAAACATCGGGCCAGTCCTGCTGGTTGTTTATCCAGGCAATATCACGGTCGAGACCGAGTTCCGTAACCTGAATACGCATGGCTTTCTGGTCATCACCACCCACTGCTGCTGCAACCACATCGGGGCTTTCTTGCTGAATGGTCAACAGATAGGAACTAAAATCGCGCGTACCCTGTGGTACGAGCAGCTCATCAACGATGTTCGCGCCGTTGGCTTCGGCCAGCGTACGGGTAGCCGCAGAGGTTTCATGACCCCAAACGTAGTCATTGGTCAGCAGCAGCCAATCGCTGCCGTATTCTTCAACAGCCCCGGCAACAGTTGCTTGCGAGAAATTGCCACCATGACCATCCCAGACGAATTTGGTACGGTGGCAGTCTTGACCGGATTCTGAGGGGGAACTTGAGTTGGTGTTCAGATAAATGACGCCGTACTGCTGCGCAACTTGCGAGATTGCATTCGCAACACCAGAGCTTACCGCACCAATGAGGAAGTCAACACCGTCTTGATTAATCATACGTTCTGCAACGCGAGTTCCAGTGGCGGGTGTGGTTTCGGTATCGTAGTGAATCCATTCAATGGGACGTCCCAGCACACCACCGTTGGCGTTAAATTCTTCAATCGCCATCAACATACCACGACGGTCCATTGCGCCGCTGTTGGCATATTGACCACTGGCATCGGAGGTAAAACCGATCAAAATCGGTTCCGGGTCCTGGGCAGTCGCCAGAGGAGAGCTGGAAAACGTAACACTGACGAAGACAACAATGAGGAAAGTAATTACCAGACCTTTAGCTGTAGAAAAGCTTTTCATAGTTTAACCCTCTTAGGACTTACGCAGTTAAAGGCAAAGTCATAGTTGGTGAGGTCAAATAGGCACGTACCGCCTCACGAATAATGGCTTGTTTAGCTTCAAACCAAGAAATC
>JAKEEQ010000040.1 GCA_022616515.1 Chloroflexota bacterium
CGCGGTTTTCAACACGAATATCTTCGACACGATCACCGGAAATAAAGGTCATATCTGTTGTTGAACCGGAACGTAGATTGCGCACCGTTGTACGGATGGAGGCTTTACCTCGACCGGGTTTATGGTGTGAATACTCGATGACTTTGTAGAGTTCACCATCGACGGTAAAGGTGGTCCCTTTGCGCAGTTGATTTACATCAATCACTGTGTGGTCTCTCGCTTATTTCATAGTTGGGTTAGCGGCGCTATTATAGCAAAAATCGGATACGTGCCTAGTCCATGACAGCCTTGTGAAAAAAAGCAGCACTTTTTCTGAAAATTTCACGACATAATCCACGGGTCACTGCTATAATTCCCTTTGTGTGCTGATGTGAAATACCTGACATCGGTTAATGCTTTGTTATAGTATCGTTATCCCCGCCGTTACTGTGCATGTCTTTGCATTGGAAAAGGTCATTTGTACTGTTATTATTGGAGAAATGTTATTAGTTCCCGGCTCATTTAAAAACAGTTTTGATGGAGAAAATGAATGGCAACTCGCAATCAAAGCAAAAAACGACAGGAAACACTCCGCACTGTTGTACTGGTGCTCCTTCCTATCGCATTAGTGGCGTTTGGTTGGTACAACGTAGTGTCTACCGCAGATCGTCTGGAAAGCAACACAATTCGAACCTATCAGGCTGCTCAATTAGAGATCGTGCGCAATGCTGGACGTGCTGCTGAAGTATACATCGGGGTTGAACTGGAAAGGTTGGATGGCGACCCTACGCAAGAAGATATTAACCGTATTGAACAGGAAGTTCTCGCCAATTTTGTGACTCCAATAACCCTGCAAGGATGTCCTCCGGGCTTGTGTGATGCATGGATTTACAATCCCGAATATATTATCTACGATCAAAGCGCCGACTTTCCTGCTGAATATATTGGAAAGAGTATGCCTGAGATTTTCGAAATTCAAAAAGAAAGTGGTGCGTTCCATTACGAATTCATGACCAACGCAGTGGTTAATGCAGAAGAGGGCAACGGTTGGTACGTGTGGGAACCGGATAAGGCTGAAGACTTCGTCCCTGAGTTTAAACTTGGATATCGTCGAGCCTCCATTACCATTCCATGGGATACCTTGACCGATGATTCTGGACGTGAGATTGCGGCATGGACCCCGGTTACAGTACAAAGCAGTCGTGGCGAGGAAGTCTGGGTGATTGGCATGTCATCCATGCTGCCGGTACTGATGGAAAATAATGGCTCCTACGATCAGATTCGCAGCAACATCTACACGATGCTCCTTGTCTCCGGTGTTGTGGTTGCCCTGCTCGGCGTACTGCTTCGTGCCCAGGCTCAGGTTGAAGAGCTGCGTCAGCAAGTTCAAGAATTGCGTGTCGAGATTGACCAGACCCGGCGTGCCGAACAGGTGTCTGAAATTGTCGAAAGCGAATACTTCCAGGATCTGGCGGCACGCGCCAGGACCCTGCGAGAACGAAACCAATAGTCCTCAAACAAAGTTAAATCTCACATGACAGATAACGTTGTAATCATTGGTGGTGGTATCGCCGGGCTAAGCCTGGCCTATCACCTCCACCAATTAAATATCCCCTATGAGCTTTATGAAAAAGAAGAACGGGTTGGAGGCATCAACCGGTCCGAAGTCATCGCGGGCTGCATCTTCGATTATGCCCCGCGTTTATTTCTGCTCAAAGATCAGTACGCCACTGATCTGACGGTGGAGCTTCTGGGAGAGAATGTCCATTTCCTGCCGTTCGGCGACTGGAGTTACCACCGCAAATACAATGTGTATACGCGGTTACCCTTCCAGAAGCACATGTATGGCATTCCTTTACACGCTGTCGTGCGCAACCTTTTCGGATTTTTGGGGACAAAATTGCCCAATGGAAAGGAACCAGAATCCTATCAAGATTGGTTGTATCAGAATCTCGGCAAACCTGTCGCCGACATGATCATTGCGCAGGAAAGCAAGAAGTGGAAACACGATCCTGTAACGATGGATTACCGCTGGGCACCAGCGCGTGTACCCATTCCGGCGTTCAAGGAGATGCTGCGGGGTGCGCTGACCAACACAAAGCACGAGCGCAACTTCGGTTATACTATTACGGGCGGCATCGAAGCGTTAATGAAAGCTTTCGCCAGCCGGTTACACGAAAGCAGAATCCATGTTGGAGCAACCCTGACCAGCATTGACACCACCGAGCGGCGAATCAGGTTCAATAATGGCGATACAGCATCCTATCAAAAGTTGGTGAGCACAATGCCGCTGCCAATTTTGATTGAACGCTTAACAGGCGTACCTGAAGAGATCCGGGAGACAGCCACGCAACTTAAATACATTTCCCTGAAGATCGCTGCTATTGTTGTTAATCGCGACGATGTATCGGAGAAAAACTTCATCTATGTCCATGACCCGGAGTATATCTTTCACCGGGTGTCAATCATGAGCAATCTGTCGGATGAAATTGCGCCACCGGGTCGTAGTGCGCTCGTTGTTGAAATCACCTACATCGACGAACCGCCATTGGAAGACAGTGCGTTGCTCCAGAGAGTCATTCATGATTTAATTGATATGCAACTGCTGCGCAAAGATGATGAGATTCTGGGCATGGAAATGATGCATTTACCAATAGCATATCCAATGCCTACTCCTGATAGAATTGATAGTGTTGAAAAAATCCGGCAGTATCTCGAATCAAACGACATATATTTATTAGGGCGTTTTGGAGAATGGGAATACGTCAACATGCACGACATTATCCCAAGAGCGCGAGATCTCTCCGTAAGATTGGAACAAATTTATGAACTCCCTGCGTAATTTTTTGGGTCGGGTCTTTGACATTCGAGTCGGGGAGTGGGATCGGCTGCTGCTGCTGTATATGTTTGCGTTCATGCTGAACGTAAGCATTGTCTGGGGCAAAGCCAGCAGTGAGTCGCTGTTCCTGAACGAAGTGGGGATTGAGGTCCTGCCCCTGATGTTCGTGGCGGATGCCATCTTGAATGTCATAGCGATATTGGTCTACACGGCATTTGCGGATCGAATTCCGAACAAACAGGTTATGATTGCGATTCTGGTGGTTGGGGCTGCCTCCCTTTTCGGCGCTCGTTTTGGCATTTTTGTCGATTATCAGCCAACCTACTTAATCCTGTACCTCATTTCGCGCGTTTTGCAGGTAATTGTAAGTTTGCATTCGTGGACCTATATCGCCGACTTCTACGATACACGTACGGCCAAACGTCATTATCCACTGATCGCTTCCGGCTCCAGAACATCGGGTATCCTTGCCGGTCTTTTGATTGTGCCACTGGTGACGCTGTTTAATACGCCCAATCTTGTCGTGGCCTGGGGAATTGCCTTGCTCATCGCTGCCGTTATTTCGTGGTATACGCCCCGCAAGGCTCCCCCCGTTACCGTTCCTGAAGATAATGTTGGACGTCAGGATCAGGGCGTTATTTCCAATATCCGGGAAGGGTTTGGCTTCGTAACCGGAACATCATTTCTGGTGTTAATGGGAGCCGCCGCGCTCTTGAGTACATTGTTACTCTACCTGCTTGACTTTCAATCACAGGCGTTTTTTGTGGAGCGCTTTACCACAGCCGATGAGTTGACGGCTTTTTACGGTTTGCTAGGGGCTATCGCCAATGCCATAGCGCTGCCCATACAGATGTTCTTGCTATCGCGCGTCGTCACCAAACTGGGTGTTGGTAACGCGAATCTGATCTTTCCGGGCATTGCTTCCATCTCATATGCCCTGTTGCTGACGCCGACCCTTTTCTCGGCTTCACTGGCTCATGTCAACCATACAGCGCTCAGATCAGCCTTCCGAACGCCGATTGACAGCCTTCTTTATAATGCAGTGCCCATTAACGTTAAAGGACGCGCTCGCGCCTTTAACAGCTTGTTGATCCCCGTCGGGACGCTTTTTGCAGGTCTCATTTTGATTGCGCTGCCGATTGGCACCACACTGAAGGTGATTGGTATTACGGTGGCCCTGCTTTATATAGTTGTTGCCTACCGATTGCGGCGTGCGTATGCCCGTTCTTTGACCAGCTTGCTTGCGGAAGACGAATTGAATATCTTCCGTCTCGGTGACATGGAGAGTGACCAACCCAAGGATGTCACTATCCGCCTGATTAAAGAGCGTATCAGTCAGACAGAAGATGAGGCGCTGTTGGTATTCCTGTCCGAAATGCTTTACGATCTTCAGGGCCGCACCGCGACCCCTACCCTCATTGATCTGACAAAAGCGCATGGATATGTGGTCAGATCAGGCGTAATGGACTTGATTGGTTCACGCTGGCATGAAGACGAAACTATTCGCGAATTGTTGATCAATGGCCTTGATGACGAGGCCATTGAGGTAAAACGTTCGGCCTTGCAAGCGTTAATCGGCCACGAGCATCAATTTACCCACGACGAAGAACTGCTCGACATTTTCCTGAAATTGCTCACTGAGTCTGATGAAGAAGTTCAGGCAATGGTCGTTCCACCCCTGATTGCCAGCGGTGACTTCTACTATCTTGCACCGGGGGTAGAAATGCTTTCCAGGTGGCTGTCTACGGATGCTTCAGGGCCGGAGCGAACCCTGGGTCTACGTGTTCTAGCCCGGACTGGGTCGGACCGAATGGTGCGAACCATGATTCGCTATCTTGAAGATCCAGAGCCTATGGTACGCCGTCAGGCCACGGCATTGATTGACAGTCTGACGGCGAACACCTTCGATAAACAGATTCGTGAACTTGGTTTGCGAACCCTGACCGGGCTGCTGGATGATGAAGATGAAACAGTGCGTTTGACGGCAGTCCAGAGTCTCGGCAATTTTGATTCACCAGAAGCCAGCATGGCCTTGATTCATGCGCTGGCAGACCGCAGTTTCACCGTGCGCAGGTTGGCGAGCAAAATCATCAGTGACCGCGTTGGTGAAGAATTGGAAGCGTCGTTAGATCTGGAAAATCAGTATATGGCAGAAAGTGCCGCTTTCATTCTGTCATCTTCCAACCATACCCGCGCTCGTCGGCGTGCACTTGAGTTGATGGATAAGCTGGTCGGCGATACATACGCGCTTATTGCCCAGCGTATGCCCCTTGAAGCCATTGATACCCCGGCAGTTTCGCTGCTGCGCAATACACTTGAAGAACAAGAATCCCAGCTCATGGATCGTTTTTTCTGGTTGCTGGGTGCACTGAGTTCAGAGGTTGACGCCCGTAATGTAAGGTTGGCATTGCAGGAGTCGGAAAAGATAAAACGGGCCAATGCTATTGAAGCCCTCGAATCGCTAACATCACCGGGCATAGCCCAGCGCGTCTCACCGCTGTATTCGGCAGGAACCGATCTGTCGACTCAGGTGGAGGAGTGGAAAACGTCGCTTAATCTGGCGGTCATTACGAAGTGGCAGGTCTTCTTCCAATTCTGGCCCCGCCTGCGAGATGCCAGCCGCACGACATTGCGTTCGCGCTCCTTGTTTCTGCCCGATGATGATGGCTGGTTGCAGGCCACAGCCATGATGGCGATTGTGGAAATGGAAAAACAGGGGCTGCTCGACGAACCCAACAGCCCTGTTGACAAGAGCACGGTGCGCCTCGCATTAGAAGCAAGCACTAAAGATGAAATGCCGGTCGTTTATGAAACGGCTGAAATCGCCTTGAAACGGCTCCTTTCCCAAACTGAAAACCCACGGGAGGGTACTATGTTAACGTTGATTGAAAAAGTGATCTTTTTGAAAGAAGTTCCATTCTTTGCCGATATGGAAATTGCTCAGTTGCGCGTACTCGCCAATATTTCTGAAGAGAAAGAATTTAAAGAGGGCGAGACGGTCTTTGAAGAAGGGGACTATGGAGATGCGCTTTATGTGGTTATCGAGGGCGAAATTGCGCTTCAAAAGCGGCAGGTGAGCGCCAGCGGGCGTCAAACCAACATCCGCCGCCTGACCACACACACCAACGGCGAATATTTTGCTGAAATGAACATTTTTGATGATAAACCACACCAGTATGATGCCGTTGCTATTAAGGACACTCAACTGCTGCTTATTCGACGTGATACGCTGGTTGCTCTCATTAATTATCAACCAGACCTGTCCGTTACATTGTTAAAAGTGCTGAGCGAACGTCTGAGACAGTACAGTGATGTGATTGCTGAGAAGAGTGAAGCCAAGCCAGAACAGCTTGTTAATCTGTTTGACCGCCTGAGCTAATTTCAGAAGTCAACAGGAACAAAAAAACGGCACTCGCCAGCGAAACGGGTGCCGTTTTAGTTTTCATGTATGCTTACGTTAGAAGAGACCCCAATCGTCGGCGATACCTTCTTCCATCATTGAGGGGTCCCACATTTCCAGACCCATTTCGATGGTGGTTGGCAGGCGTGATGCTTCTTGCACAGCACGTCGTGTCTGTTCCAGCAACTGTGGCCCATACGGGCAAAATGGTGTTGTCAGGATCATGACAACGTGAGCTTTGCCGACTTCAATATCGATGTCACGAATCAGGCCAAGAGCAATCACGTCCAGCCCGATTTCCGGATCAACGACCTGACGGAGGGCGCTGTTGACCTTTTCAAGGATGGCCGAAGCGTCGGGATGTGTGTCGTTTAGGGTTTCCTGGGCTACTGTGTTGTCGTCTGGTTCCACCATAACCAGTTTCTCCTCAAATCACTAACAATACGTAATTTGAGTGTACCATCCGTCAGGATAGGTGTCAATTATGCTAATTTCCATTCAAATTATTACCACGCCGATGAACTATCAATGAGATACAGGACAGCCCACAGGGCAAAAATCACCCAGAAAACACCCAGCCAGACCGGCAGGACATTACGAGCGACACTCGCCTCAACCCAATCCACATCCCAGTGAGCTTCAACCGGGTCAAAATCAGTATTTTCGGTTTGCTCGGTCATTATTGTGTTTCTCCCTCAGTGTCTTCTTCCAACGTCTCTATTGGCTGGTAATCGCCCAACCATTGCAGGTAGGCAATAATTGCTATCCCATCTTCATTGGGCACGCACAATGCGTCGGGATTTACGACGAGGTCACAACCCTCATCGTAAAACCAGGGATAGGCAGGCATCGCAACGGCTTCACTAACCAGTGCTGTCGGGTCATATAGATAATTCACCACCCACTGAGTTTCGCGCGTCCCGCCATAGCGAGAAAGATCAGGTCCGACCCGGCGAAAGCCAATCAGTGATGGATGCATCAGGTCATTATTCTGTTCACGTGGATTGGCGGCGGCTCCGTAATAGCCGGTCTCAAAGGGGCGTACATTCTGCGTATGGCACTGGAAACAGGCATTTTCGATATACAAATCACGACCGCGTTCCAGCGCATCGGCGTAATTGGCTGGCGATGCGCCTTCGGGATAAATATCACTGAATATTTCCGGGAACATCTCCGCCAGATCCGCAAAGCCGCTGCCTTCTGGATTTGCCGCGAGATCTTCTACCGTAGCGGTATCCTCCGCATCACCAAAGATGGCAATCAGTGGCAGTACCAGAGACACGGATAACGCCACCAGAAATATCAATAAGCCCCCGACACCAAAAACACCGGGGAAACGTTCTAAAGGACTGCTATTCACAGGTCATTATCTCCTATTCCGTTACGTCGGCAATTTCGGTAGCGAGTGCATCGGGCATGTTGGTCATAATCATGTTGAAGATCATCAATGAGGCTGACCAGATAAGCACGACAATCATGAAGCCCTGGAACTGCCAGAAACCGTCAATCGTATTCTGAACATCAACCCAGGTTGCTCCACCACGCCATAGACCTCCCTGTGCCGCGCCGCCAATGACCCCGGCGACAAAATATCCGGCAACCCCCAGCACATTGAGCCAATAAACCCACTCGTTGATTTCGTGTGAATACCATCCGGCCTTGTTCATCAATCGTGACCACAAATCGTAGATGATACCAAAGCTCCACATACCAAACACACCATAGAGCACCAGAAACCAGTGTGACTGCTGCCACTCGGTGTATTGGGCGATGCGCTGGACATCGAACTGCACTTCCAGCATGCCGATAATCGCTGAGACAGCATAAAAGCCGATGCCGGTGTAGAAGTAGCGCGTGGCGATGTTTTCGAAGACATGAGCTTTGCCGCGCAGGCTCAGAAAAAAATTGATAGCCAGTGACAGAATAACCAGTTGGGAACCCACGTAAAACACAACGGCGCTGTTCTGGGCAAAAGCAGGCACGGCTGAATTCAGAAAGTTGCTGACCCCGCTCATGGGGAAGAAGAACGCCAGTCCCCAGAAGCCAAGCATTGACACCGCGTAACTCCAGACGGGCTGCTTCAATACGGCAGGCACAAAGTAGTACATGAGGCCCCAGCCAAACGCGGCTAGCGTCAACCCCAGCACACCGGAAATGTAAACCCCGGCAAAAACGGCTCCCGCCGCACCGGGCGCGAGTTCATAGCCATAACTGCCAATCAGATGAGCCAGCAAAAACCATACCAGACCTGCCCCGAAGAACCATCCCCCAACCGGCATCGCTTCCTTAAAGCCTCTGGCGGTGAGCGGAGCCAGAAATTGAGCCAGTGCAAGGATAATGCCAGCGGCAATCAGTTCGTCGGCAATGAAGAAATGCCCTTCGCCAGCAATCAAAGATGCCAGCGCATTAGGGGTTTCGCCCCAGGGCAACGTCTGTGCTTCGCCACCATGTATGCCAAGAATGGTCAACAGGACGGCTAAGGTCCAGACCACCAGCAGCACCATTCCCAGCCCCGCGTTGGCAATACGACGTTTCATTAGCGCTGGTATGGCCCAGTACATACCTGCAAAAAGCATGTTAAACACAAATCCAAAAACAAGAACATTGGAGTGAACCAGCCCGATTTTTCCGGCTGATAGAAATTCACTGTTGGGGAATGGGTAATTGCCGGTTAGTTGCAGTGAATACAGGAAACCCATTAGCAAAGCATAGATTAGAAAGAAAATGCCGATCAGGAGATGTCCCATGACCAGCCGCCGATTCACCAGCGGCGCTTCCACCAGAATGGCATCACCTGCCAGAAGTGGGTCCGGGTTATAACTCATTCAGGTTCCCCCTCGATAGATAAAGTAAATAGACTAAGACTCACCAAGATACGCCTTGCGCACCGTTTCGTTTTGTTGCAGTGCCGCAGCGTCATCGGCCAGCGTGATTTTTCCGGTTTGCAACACATAACCGCGATGGGCCACTTCAAGCGCCATCAAAGCGTTTTGCTCGACCAACAGAATAGTCGTGCCCTGCTCGTTAAGATACTGAATAATCTGAAAAATATCACGCACCAGCAGCGGTGCAAGCCCCATTGATGGCTCGTCCAGCAGCAGAATTCGTGGGCGGCCCATCATGGCGCGGCCCATCGCCAGCATTTGCTGCTCACCACCAGAAAGTGTTCCCCCAAGCTGTCGCTGCCGTTCACGAAGGCGTGGAAACGTGTCGAAGACAAATTCGAGGTCCTGCTTGATACCATCCTGATCGGTGCGGCTGTAGGCCCCCATCTCAAGATTTTCGACAACCGAGAGGCGCTTAAAGATCTTGCGCCCTTCCGGCGATTGACCGATACCGCTTTCGATGATGCGATGGGGCGGTTCATGGGTAATATCGCGACCATCCAGAACCACATGGCCTTGAGCAGCTTCCACGATTCCACAAATGGTATTCAGCGTGGTGGACTTTCCAGCGCCATTTCCGCCGATCAGGGTAACTATTTCGCCCTCTTCGACGATCAACGAAATGCCTTTGAGGGCATGGATTTTCCCGTAGAAGGTATGCAGATCATGAACTTCAAGTAGGGCCATTAGTTGTTATCCTCAATGAGAATTTCGTCAATCTGTTCTATATCGTCGGGCGGACGTCCGAGATAAGCCTCAATGACCAGCGGATCATGTTGCACTTCACGTGGCGTACCTTCGGAGATTTTCTTGCCATAGTCAAGCACCGAAACCCGGTCTGACAC
>JAKEEQ010000424.1 GCA_022616515.1 Chloroflexota bacterium
CCTCCTCGCAATGGAGGAGGGTCTAGAAACTTACTTAACTGTCAACTGAAAGGGCTTATGTCCTTAACCTTCTTCAGTAGGTTCAGCTTCAGTCTCCTCGGTGGGTTCAGCTTCGGTCTCCTCGGTGGGTTCAGCTTCGGTCTCTTCGGTTGGCTCACCCTCGGTACCTTCAACCGTCGGGATTTCAGGGAGTTCCATTTCAGGTTCACTGATATCACACAGCTTGTCATCGTCATCGACCGTACCCGTAATGGTAAAGTCTATCGATTCACCCTCGACTGAAGCGGTGAACGAACATTCGACGTTGTCGTCATCAATTGAGCAGTCGACACTCTCAACTTCGAACGGCGCTTCAAACTCTTCCTCTTCGGCCTGCTCATCTTCACAGAGCATATCGTTGAGGTCACCAACGTCGCCATCATTAAAGGCTTTCTCAAAAGCGTCTTCTAATTCACCTTCGTCAAGCCCGCCGCCACAGGCAGCAAGGACCATTGGCAGAACAAGAATAAACAGAGCAAAAATCAGGGTACGCTTCTTCATTATGTTAATCCTCCTTGGGGAAGAAATGCACGAGGTTAGTTATAGCATAGCTAAGCAAATTAGGAAAACAGGAATTTGCACAAATTTCAAAAATCACGCTGGAAGTACAAGACAACTCTCCGACCATAAATGAAGCAGGGGAGGCTTGTAGCTTCATTCAAATTGGGGACCGCCAAGCGGGAATTCCTGACCAGATCATTCAAATCCCCGACATCACCAGCCTCTAAAGCCGCTTTAACAGCACCTTCGTCCAGGCCGTCACCGCAAGCGGTGAGCAACAGCGGCCCAACTAACGACACAAGTGTGTATAGCCCGGTTTAATAATCCACGAAAATCCCCAAAAATTTAGGGGAGGCATCGCATGGTGTTTCACTTGAAGAGCTTTTCTATTTTTAAACATGCGTTAAAGTAATAAGCGAGCAATCTAATTTTTACCAGCGCACAACCCTATCGGAAATGAAAACATGACGACCCAAGACAACTTATTGCAGTGGCGCGATGAATTTCCCATCCTGGATAAATGCACCTACCTGATCAGTAATTCATTGGGGGCTATGCCACGCACAGTATATAACTCTTTACAAGCCTACGCGGATACATGGTCTACGCTAGGGGTGAGTGCCTGGGGCAAATCTTTTGATACACGCCCTACATGGTGGGACTTGAATGGTCACATTGGGGACAGCATCGCGCCACTGATGGGCGCACCGGCGGGCGGCGTACTGGTTCATCAAAATGCCAGCATTGCCAACAGCATTCTGTTTAGCGCACTGGATTTTTCGGATACAGAGCGCAACAAAGTCGTCATTTGCGACATGGACTTTCCATCGGATATTTATGTGCTGAAACGCTGGCTGCCCGGTCATATCGAACTAGAAATGGTCAAGACACATGATGGAATCACGATTGATACGGGCGAACTGCTGGCCGCAATTGATGAGCGGACGCGGTTGGTTTCGCTGAGTCACGTTTTGTTTCGCAGTGCGTATATCATGCCCGCGAAGGCAATTGTGGAGAAGGCGCATTCTGTCGGGGCACAGGTGTTGTTCAATGGTTATCACAGCGTCGGCATCATCCCCGTTGATGTCACGGAGATGGAGGTCGATTTTTATATCGGCGGTGTATTGAAATGGATGTGTGGTGGGCCAGGCGGTGTGTTTATGTACGTGCGACCTGACCTGCTGACCACGCTTGAGCCAAAGGTCACGGGCTGGTTTGCTCACCAGCAACCATTTGCTTTTGATGTTGAAAATTTCGTCATTCGCGAGGATGCCTACCGTCTAGCCAATGGCACACCGGGAATTGCATCGTTGTATGCCATCCAGCCCGGCATCGACATTATCACAGCGGTGGGGGTCGATAACATTCGCGCTAAATCCATCCGTATGACGTCGCGCCTGATTGAACTGGCGGATGACTACGGTTATGAGGTGGTCTCGCCACGTGATCCGGAACAGCGGGCCGGAACGGTAACGGTCAATCCGCCGGAAGCCTATGCCGTTTCGCGCGAATTGATTGAACGCGACATCATCGTGGATTACCGCGAAGGGGCCGGGATTCGCATCGCACCGCATTTTTATAACACAGATGAGGAAATCGAGTTCACGATGAAAATCATCGCCGAAATCCTTGAGGATGGTAGCTGGAAGCCGCACGCCAAATCACGTGATTTTGTGACGTAAACAGGTAGTGTGCTTGAGAGGAATCATAGCAGACGGAAACGTTTAATGTAGGTGTAGAATGATCGCAAATGTTTGTGACATCACTCTACACCTCGCAATATCTACAACTTAATCAGCAACCCCTCGTTGGGGCGCAGCACGAGGTCTTCCAGTGGGACGACACCGTCACGGTCAAGCTCTGTTGACAAGATTATCTCTCCTTCATCAGCAATGTGTTCCACACTGATGGTTTGCTCGACATCCAAAAAGTTAAGGGCAATTAAACGTCGTTCGCCTTCCCATTCCCGAATATAGACAAAGGTGTTGACGGGAACGTGATTGACACCTATGAACATACCCCGATTGAGGGCCGGGGTATTACGCCGCGCGTCCAGCAGGCGACGATAGAGACTTAACACGGATTTTGGATCATCTTTTTCAACTTCAACATTGCGCTCCCGAAATGTTTCGCCTACTGGCAGCCACGGCTCAACGGTCGAGAATCCGGCGAAATTATCTACCGACCACTGGAAGGGTGTGCGGCAGCCGTCACGACTGTGCTCCGGACCAAGTTGCAAGCCGGGCGGGTCCACGATACGGTCTACGGGAACATACCCGTTGGGCATGCCAAGTTCCTCGCCCATGTACATTGTTGGCGTGCCGCGCAGGGTCAGCAGCATCATGCCCGCCACTCGAACGGCGTTATCGCCAAAGCGCGACGCAACACGTTGCTGGTCATGATTACCCAGCACATAGTTAGGCCATGCGCCGGGCGGCAAACTGGCTTCCAATATTTCAACCGACACCCGCATATCGGTAGCATTCCACCTCTGTTCGAGCAGGTCAAAATTAAAGGGCATATGCAGTTCATCAAGTTCCTGACCGTAAAAGCGGACCCAATGCGAACGTGGACGCAGGTAAATTTCGCCGATGGCAACTCTGTTGTCATTCTCATCAATGACGCTGCGAATTTCTTTCAAAATAGGGTGGATATCCGGGCGATGGATGTTATAGATGTTGTCATAGTGGCTGGCTGCCTGTGTTTTGCTGGTAATCATCGGATTATCGCGGAAGCGGGGGTCTTTCATGAGAAAGGAGATGACATCCATACGGAAACCATCGATACCTTTATCCAGCCAGAAACGCAGCGTGTCATACATGGCGGCGCGGACTTCCGGATTGCGCCAGTTCAGGTCGGGTTGACCGGGATGGAAGAGGTGCAAATAATATTGCTGTGTATTTTCATCCCATGTCCACGTAGGCCCACCGAAGAAGCTGAGCCAGTTATTAGGCAAGTCGCCATTTTCCCGTCCATCCTTCCAGATATACCAATCACGTTTGGGGTTATCGCGTGACGAGCGTGATTCCATAAACCAGGGGTGCTCATCAGAGGTGTGGTTGGGGACCCAATCCAGAATCAATTTCATACCCCGGCGGTGAACCGCGTCAAGCAGCTTATCAAAGGTAACCATATCGCCGAACATAGGCTCGATACCGGTGTAATTCGCCACGTCGTAGCCAAAATCCTTCATCGGAGACGGGTAAATCGGGCTGATCCAGATGCAGTCAATCCCCAGCCATTCCAGATAATCAAGCCGTTCGTAGATACCCTCGAGATCTCCAATGCCATCGCCGTTACTGTCC
>JAKEEQ010000425.1 GCA_022616515.1 Chloroflexota bacterium
GGGTGCGATTGGCACCGATGCCTTTCAGGAAACCGATGTCACTGGATGTACATTGCCTGTCACCAAGCACAATTATCTCGTGATGAACGTTGAAGAACTGGCCTACACGATCCGCGAAGCTTTCTACATTGCGCGTACCGGGCGACCTGGTCCCGTTCTGGTTGACATTCCGAAAGATGTTCAGAACGCGGTTACCGAATTTGAATACTCCGAAGAGCCGATTAATCTGCCCGGTTATCATTTGCCATCCATGGCAACCGAACAGGAAATCGACAATGCGTTGGATCTCATCCACAGCGCCCAGCGCCCGGTGATTCTGGCGGGTCATGGCGTGGTGATGTCCGGGGCGATGGAAGAACTTCGCCAGTTTGCTGAAATCACCCAGACACCCATTGCCCTGACACTGCTCGGCAAAGGTGGCTTCCCGGAGAATCATCCACTGAGTCTGGGCATGATGGGGATGCATGGTGAAGGTGCCTGCAATCACGCCATTCAAGAAGCCGATTTGCTGCTGGCCTTTGGGATGCGCTTCGACGACCGTGTAACGGGCAATGTCAAAACCTACTCGCCCAACTCTAA
This sequence comes from Chloroflexota bacterium, assembly GCA_022616515.1. Classification (GTDB taxonomy): domain Bacteria; phylum Chloroflexota; class Anaerolineae; order Aggregatilineales; family J027; genus JAKEEQ01. Next base: position 580 of record JAKEEQ010000425.1, read on the forward strand.
GAAGATACACGTCGAAATCGATCCCAGCGAGATCAACAAAAATATCAAGGTTGATGTCGGCATTATCGGTGATCTGAAAACGGTGCTGCGCCAGATGCTGCCCAAACTGCAAACCGCTCAACACAAAGCATGGATCAACACCATTCGCGACTGGCAGGAAGACGGTAACGAGCGCGACATTTTGCAACAGCTCAACGACCGCCCGGATGGCAAACTGTGGGCTGCCCAGGTGATTTCTGATCTGTTTAATTTGACGAATGGCGAAGCGATAACCGTGACGGATGTAGGCCAACACCAGATGCTGGAAGCCCAATACTATCCGCACACTCGTCCGCACACTATGCTCACCAGCGGTGGTCTCGGCACAATGGGCTTTGGTTTCCCGGCAGCCATCGGTGCCAAATTTGGACGCCCGGATGATGAGGTATGGGCGATTGTCGGCGATGGCGGCTTCCAGATGACGATTATGGAACTGGCAACTGCTGTTCAGGAAAACATTAACGTCAATATCGCCGTCATCAACAATTCCTATCTGGGTATGGTGCGCCAGTGGCAGGAATTCTTCTATGAAGAACGGTATATGGCGACGCCGCTGGTCAATCCAGACTTTGCCAAACTGGCAGAGGCTTATGGCATGCCTTCTCGTCGTGTGAGTACCCGTGAAGAGATTAAAGACGCAGTGGAATGGGCACGCAGTATCGAGGGACCTACCCTGATTGAGTTCGTCGTAGAGAAGAATGATATTGTTTACCCGATGGTTCCCGCCGGGGCCGACCTTCATAACATGATTCGCCGTCCTAAGATGAGCGAGTCACCCGATTTCGATAACAACCCGCACGCCATCTGATAGGAGAGCGACTCATGACAGAAAAACGCACCCTTGTGTGCCTCGTAGAGAATAAACCCGGCGTCCTGAACCGTGTCGTCAGTTTGTTCCGCCGCCGCAATTTCAACATGGACAGCCTGACGGTAGGGCGCACCGAAAATCAAGAAACGTCACGCATTACCATCGTCATGGAAGGTGATCGCGCCAGTGCCAGGCAGGTGGCGGTCAATCTCTACAAATTGATTGATGTGATTGAAGTTCAGGATGTGACTGACGTGCCGAACGTCAGCCGCGATCTTGTGCTGGTCAAAGTCCAGGCCCCGGATGCTCATTCGCGCAATCTGGTAACCGATCTGTGCTATCGCTGGGGTGCACGTCTAGTGGATATTGGCCCGGATGTGACCATTGTCGAATTAGCCGGAACAGCCGACAGCATTGAAGATTTCGTCGAAGACCTGCGTCCATTTGGTATTGTCGAGATGGTCCGGACGGGTGTGGTCTCGATGGCGCGTGGCGTTCGCAAGATGCAGTCGGCTGACTATCGCTCACAGCGCTTCAATACCCAGCGCATTCGCATGAACGGTCAGAGTTAAGTAATTTTCGGGGCGGGCCATCTGCCTGCCCTCTACATTGTTTTATTCATGAAATTTTCTAAGGGAATTTATCAACATGGCAAACATGTATTACGAAAATCAGGCAGACCTTTCCCGGCTCAACGGCAAAACCGTTGCTATTATCGGCTATGGCAGTCAAGGACACGCCCATGCCCTTAACTTGCGCGACAGCGGCGCAAATGTGGTCGTGGGTCTGCATGAAGGCAGCAAAAGCAAGGCCAAAGCCGAAGCTGATGGCCTGACCGTTTTGAGTGTAGCTGATGCTGCACAACAGGCCGATGTTATTATGGTGCTCATCCCGGATACCACGCAGGCGTCGGTTTATGCCGAGCACATCGCGCCCAATCTTAAACCGGGCAATACCTTGATGTTCGCACATGGCTTCAACATCCGCTACGAGCAAATCAAGCCACCTGCGGATGTTGATGTCAGCATGGTTGCGCCGAAAGCGCCCGGTCATCGGGTGCGTGAGGTCTTCAAAGAAGGGGCAGGTGTGCCCGGTCTGGTTGCCATTGAGCAGGATGCCTCTGGTGAAGCGCTGGCAAATGCGCTGGCTTACGCCAAAGGCATTGGCTGCACCCGCGCTGGCGTCATTGAAACGACCTTCGCCGAGGAAACCGAGACCGATCTCTTTGGCGAACAGGTGATTCTGTGCGGAGGCGTCACGGGTTTGATTCGCGCCAGTTTTGAAACACTGGTCAAAGCCGGATACCAGCCTGAGATTGCCTACTTTGAATGCCTGCACGAACTCAAACTCATTGTCGATCTCATTTATCAGGGCGGCCTTTCCTACATGTGGTACAGCGTCAGCGATACTGCCGAACACGGTGGCTATACTGCTGGTGAACGCATGGTGACCGATGTCCTCAAAGAAGAGATGGCAGGCATCCTGCACGAAATCAAGTCCGGCGAATATGCCCGCAAATGGATTGACGAAAATAAACAGGGTCGCCCGTGGTTCAACGAACGCCGCAAGCAAGAACACAACCACATGATTGAACAGGTCGGCAAGGAACTGCGCCAGATGATGCCGTTCCTGGACGCCAAAACCGTCAACAACAGCGATTAAGTTTTGAGCGTTACGGGGGACTCAACCATGTTCAAGCGAAAGGAGGGTGATGCGATGACCGATGATGGCCTTAGTGACCTTACTCAACAGATTCATCGCTTACCAGTAATTCAGAAAGGATCACCCTCATGATGAAGACGTTTGATGAAAACACCGTCGTATTTTTCGATACAACCCTGCGCGATGGCGAACAAAGCCCCGGCGCAAGCCTGACCAGTGCCGAGAAGATCGAAATCGCCCGCCAACTGAAGCGTCTCGGTGTGGACATTATTGAGGCAGGCTTTCCCGCTGCCAGTCCTGATGACTTTGCCGCCGTTGAACGCATCGCTCACGAAGTTGGCACCGAAGATGGTCCCATCATTTGCGGGCTGGCGCGTGCCGTTGAAAGCGATATTCGCACCTGTTGGGAGAGTATCAAAGGTGCCGCCCATCCGCGCATCCATACATTTCTGGGCACCAGCGATATTCACCTGCAATATCAAACTCGGATGAGCCGTACTGAAGCGTTGCGCTGTGTCCGCGAGATGGTCACGCTGGCTGTATCTTTGTGTGATGATGTTGAATTCAGCCCGATGGATGCGGGTCGCTCGGACCCGGCATTTCTGGTCGAAGTGCTGGCAACGGCTGTTGAATGTGGCGCGACCACACTCAACATTCCAGATACGGTGGGTTATGTCACGCCAGAAGAATATTATGAGCTGATGTCCAACCTGATTGCGGAAACGCCCGGTGCTGGTCCCGGCAGCGGCATCCGGTGGTCCGTTCACTGCCATAACGATCTCGGATTGGCAACTGCCAACACCCTGGCTGGCATTCAGGCCGGTGCACGTCAGGCTGAAGTTACTGTAAACGGCATTGGTGAACGCGCTGGCAATACGTCACTCGAAGAAGTAGTCATGGCAATTCACACCCGCCCGACCTTCTACAACCTGAAGACCAACATCGACACCACCCAGATTACCCGGACCAGCCGCATGGTCAGCAACTATACGGGGATGCCCGTCCAGCCCAATAAGGCGATTGTCGGCTCAAACGCTTTTGCGCATGAAGCCGGGATTCATCAAGACGGTGTGTTGAAGGAAAAAAGCACGTACGAAATCATGACACCCCAATCGGTAGGTTTGCACAACAGCCAACTGGTCTTGGGCAAGCACAGCGGACGCCACGCTCTGAAAGTACGACTGGAAGAGTTGGGCTACGAGGTGGATGGCGAGGAATTGCAGGCAATTTTCCGCCGCTTCAAAGAAGTTGCTGACGCTAAGAAGAAAATCACCGATGCTGATCTGGAAGCCTTGATGATGGATGAACGCCAACAGCAGACCGAATTCTTCAAACTGCTGGATATGCAGGTAACCTGCGGCACGATGGGCATGCCAACCGCTACCATCCGGTTGCAGACACCTGATGGACAGGAAAAGATCGCGGCAGGCATTGGAACTGGTCCTGTTGATGCTTGCTTTCAGGCAATTGACAGTATCATCAAGATTCCGAACACGCTTCTTGAGTACAGTGTTCACAGCATTACTGAAGGCATCGATGCGCTGGGCGAAGTGACCGTTCGCATCACGCCCGCTCAAGTTTCCGATGATATGAAGAAGACCTACGGCGGCTACGGTGCCGACAGCGACATCATTGTTGCCAGTGCCAAAGCCTATATATCAGCCCTAAATCGCGTGGTTGCCGCTGTCGGTATGGATGGGATTGATGCTGAAGGTCAATCCGCCATTATTGGGGTTTCGTAAACCCGTTTATTCGTGAAATTTATCGGGACAGTTATGCAGTTTAACATTTAAATATGGGTTATGGCTTTGTTGACACGGGACGCGGTGTACCGCGCCCCTCCGAAAAACGCCACACCGGAGGGGTCGGGTATACCCGACCCGGCTCCTTTATAACCCGTACTTTTTTCTTAAAACGCATAACTGTCCCTTCATTTATACAAGGAAGAATTCATGGCACAGACATTATTCGAAAAAATCTGGGACGCGCATGTCGTCGCCCAGCCGGACAACAGCCCGGCGCTTCTGTACATTGATCTGCATCTTATTCATGAAGTAACATCGCCACAGGCATTCACCATGCTCCAACAGCGCGGCTTGAAAGTGCGCCGTCCCGGTCAAACGATTGCGACCATGGACCACAGCACACCGACCACACCACGCAATGCCGACGGCATTATCCCGGTGGTAGATACAATGGCACAGGCCCAACTCCAACGACTTGTGGATAACTGCCATGAACATGGCATTCCCGTATTTGAACTTGGTACCAAATATCAGGGTATTGTGCACGTTATTGGTCCTGAATTGGGACTCACCCAACCGGGCATGACCATCGTCTGCGGCGACAGCCACACCAGCACACATGGCGCATTTGGCGCACTGGCCTTCGGCATCGGAACCAGCGAAGTAGGTCATGTGCTGGCTACCCAGACGTTGCTGCAAAGTAAGCCGAAAACCTACGAAATCCGCGTGGATGGGGTATTGCAGGATGGCGTCGTCGCCAAAGACATTATTCTGGCAGTTATCGCCAATATTGGCATCGGCGGCGGCACCGGGCACGTCTTTGAATACACCGGCAGCGCTATTCGCAATCTTGGTATGGAAGCCCGCATGACCATCTGCAATATGAGCATCGAAGGCGGTGCGCGGGCAGGCATGGTCGCACCGGATGAAACCACGTTTGAATATATTGCCGGGCGGCAATTTGCCCCGCAGGGCGAAGCATGGGACAAGGCCGTTGCTCACTGGCAAACGCTGCCATCCGATGAAGGCGCTACCTATGACAAGCAGTTTGCCCTCAACGCCAGCACCCTTGAGCCGATGATTACTTATGGCACCAACCCCGGCATGGGCATCGGGATTACAGATCGTGTCCCTGATCCAACTAGAATTGATGATACCAGTCAGAAAAACGCGCTGGATAGAGCTTTGCGCTATATGGATTTGCAGCCCGGTCAACCGCTGCTGGGGCACAAAGTCGATGTTGTGTTTGTCGGCTCCTGCACCAATTCCCGTATCAGCGATTTGCGTCTCGCGGCGGACATGATAAAGGGCCACCGTGTTGCCGATAATGTGCGGATGCTGGTTGTTCCCGGCTCACAGGAGATCAAAAAGCAGGCCGAAGCTGAAGGGCTGGACAAAATCTTCCGCGAAGCCGGTGCGGAGTGGCGCGAGGCAGGGTGCAGCATGTGTATTGCCATGAATGGCGACCAGCTTCAACCCGGCGAGTATGCCGTCAGCACCAGCAACCGTAACTTTGAAGGGCGTCAGGGTCGTGGCGGACGGACATTTCTCGCCAGTCCACTGACCGCCGCCGCAACTGCCATCAATGGTGTCGTTACCGATCCACGCACGATGGTTAAAAACCAGCGTCCAGTCGAAATAGGAGTATCGTGATGGATAAATTCCAGCCTTTTAAGAGCCAGATAGTTCCGCTGCCCGTCGAGAATATCGACACCGACCAGATTATCCCGGCCCGTTTCCTGAAAGTTACCGACAAATCCAGTCTGGCGGAGGGTCTGTTTGCCGACTGGCGGGAAAACAGCGACTTTATCCTCAATGATGAGCGCTATGAGGGTGCACAGGTGCTGCTGGGTGGGCATAATTTTGGCTGTGGTTCCTCGCGCGAACATGCGCCGTGGGCGCTCAAGTCCTATGGTTTTCAGGCGGTGATTAGCACCTATTTTGCGGACATTTTCCGCAACAATGCGCTGAAAAATGGTCTGCTGCCTATCGTCGTTGATGAGGAGACTCATGCGGCACTTCTTCAGGCGGCAGAAGTGAGCCATCTGTCTGAGGTGCATGTTGACCTAGAAAGCCAGACTCTCACACTGCCAGATGGCAAGCAGGTCGAGTTCCCAATCGACTCCTTTGCGAAGGAATGTCTCCTCGCGGGTGTTGATGAACTCGGTTATCTCATGAACAAACTTGATGCTGTTGAAGCCTATGAAGTCGAAAATCCGGCTCGCGTAGACACAACAGTACTAATCAATACTTAATCCCTCCTAACGTGCCCCGCCTATATGTTAAGCGGGGCAAGGGATTCTTTAGAGGACGGGGGAATGTTATGCAACAAGTAGAAGTTTACGATACCACGCTCCGTGATGGCACACAGGGTGAAGGCATCTCATTATCAGTTGAAGATAAATTACGTATCACCCGCATCTTAGATGATATGGGGGTTGCGTACATTGAAGGCGGTTGGCCCGGTAGTAATCCCAAAGATGCTGCTTATTTTCAGGCGGTGCAGGACCTTGATTTGCAGCATGCTAAAATTGCGGCCTTCGGCATGACCTGTCGCGTGGGCAGCCAGCCCGACAATGACGACAATATCAAAGCTTTGCTGGATGCCAGAACACCTGTCGTTACCGTTGTTGGCAAAACCTCTATTCTGCATGTTGAGGAAGTTATTCGCACCACACCACAGGAAAATCTGCGCTTAATTGGCGACAGCGTGGCCTACCTGAAATCGCAGGGCAAAGAAGTTATTTATGACGCCGAGCATTTTTTTGACGGCTACAAACTTGATGACGAATACGCCATTACAACGGTGAAAGTTGCCCTCGAACGCGGTGCAGATATGGTCGTACTGTGTGATACCAACGGCGGGGCCATGTACTGGGAGGTCGAAAGCTTCTTCCGTCGCGTCAAAGAACAGCTTCTTGATGTGCGGTTGGGCATCCACGCCCACAATGATGGTGAACTCGGTGTTGCCAACAGCATCGCTGCCGTTCGCGCCGGAGCGATTCATATACAGGGGACATTCAATGGGTACGGTGAACGTTGCGGTAATGCCAATCTGGTCAGCATTATCCCTGACCTTGAACTTAAACTTGGCGTTCAATGTCTGCCGGACGGGCAGCTTCGCAAATTAACCCACGCTTCACGGACCATCGCTGAAATCGCCAACCAGACACCCCTTAACAGCCAACCATTCGTCGGCAAAAGTGCCTTTGCCCATAAGGGTGGTATACATGTGGCGGCAATGCGGCGCTGTGAAGAAAGCTACCAGCATATGGACCCGACTCTGGTTGGCAACGAAACGCGCTATCTTGTCTCTGATTTATCGGGACGTGGCAACATTTTGAGCCTTGCCGAAGCTTTCAACCTCGATACAGGGGATGAAGTGGCACGGCAGGTGCTCGACCAAATCAAGGCAATGGAACATGAGGGCTACGCCTTCGAGGGGGCTGAAGCGTCGGTGGCGATGATGCTGCGCCGCTGCCAGCCGGATTATGTCGCACCGTTCAATCTGATTGACTATATGGTGTTAGTCGAACGGCGGCAGGGTCGCGGTATGGTAACCGAAGCCACCGTCAAGCTGGATGTCAACGGACAGGAATTTTATACCGTCGCTGATGGCAATGGTCCGGTTCATGCGCTGGATAATGCACTGCGCAAGGCACTCATTCCCGTCTATCCAGATCTGGCGGATTTCCATCTGGCAGACTACAAGGTACGCATTATTGATGAAGCACGCGCCACCGCCGCCACTACCCGTGTACTCATTGATACCCGGAACGGACATCGCCGTTGGAGCACCGTCGGAGCCAGTACCAATATTATTGAGGCCAGTTGGCGTGCCCTTCAGGATTCGATTGAATACGGCTTACTCAATTGAGGGCAGCGGCATCACAATGCAAGTGGTCGAGCCATGTGCCAGCAGTTTGCTATTTTCATCAAACAGCTTTCCTTCTGCCGTCGCAGAACGCCTGCCGGAATGAATGACCGTTGCTTCGCAGCGAACCTTGCCGGTATGCAATGAAATTGGGCGCACAAGGTTGATGTTGATTTGCAGGGTGGTGTATATCATGCCCTGTTCCAGGGTGGTATGCACCGCGCAGCCCATTGCGCTGTCCAGCAGGGTTGCCGCCCAACCACCATGTACGACTCCGATAGGGTTGTAAAGATACTCGCCGGGTGTTCCTTCAAAAACGGCATATCCTTCGGCTACTTCCACTATCGTAAAACCCAGCGTTTCAGCTATGGGTGGCGGAGGAAATTTCCCTTCAATCATTTGCCGAATGTAATCCAGGCCGCTCATCTGCATTCCAGCCTGTGCAGCAGGTATTGGATCATTCCAATGTATGGTCCGTGTACGATGATTTTCCATGAATACCTCCCTAATCAAACCATCATTTGATTATACTCCTATTGGGCATTTTTCCGAAATCCCTTGACTTTTCGCAATGAAACTCTCATTATTTCACGTGCTATTAAGTGCGAAAACGATTTTATGGAGTCAATTGTGAGTACACTCATCACACCATACGGGGGCGAACTCGTTAATCTATCTGTTGCGCCCGACGAAGTAGCTGATGCCAAGTCCTATGCTGGACAACTACCTTCCATTCAGCTTACCGAACGCCAGAAGTATGACCTTGAACTGCTATCTGTAGGTGCTTTCTCTCCGCTCAAAACTTTTATGGGCAAGGAAGATTACCAGAGCGTCCTTGATACCATGTGTCTTAAAAATGGCCTGCTTTTCCCGATCCCGATTACCCTCTCGGTTGACCCGAGTAATGACATCCAGATTGGTCAGGAAATTGCACTGCGGGACCGCAAGAACAATATTCTCGCTATTTTGAAGATCAAAGAAGTGTATAACTGGGACCTTGAGGAAGCGGCGGAAAAGGTATATGGCAAGATGGACCTGCGCCACCCACTTGTGTCTGAAATGCACCGCTGGGGCAAGGTTAATATTTCCGGTCCTTTGCAGGTTATTCAATCATCACCGACCTTCGATTTCATTGAACTCCGCCGCACACCTGCTCAAACCCGTGAACTACTTGAAGCATTTGGTCATGTCAACGTTGTCGCCTTTCAGACGCGCAATCCGCTCCACCGCGTACATGAAGAACTCACTAAACGCGCTATTGAGGAACTAGATGGAACACTGCTGCTGCATCCGGTAGTTGGCATGACACGTCCGGGCGATGTTGACCACTTCACCCGTGTACGCACGTACAAGGCGCTCGCCGAAAACTACTATGATCCTGACCGTATTGTACTGAGTTTGCTCCCGCTGGCGATGCGCATGGCAGGCCCGCGTGAGGCGGTGTGGCACTCAATCATCCGCCGCAATTATGGTGCCAATCATCTCATTATCGGACGTGACCATGCTGGACCGGGCAACGACTCCGAAGGCAATCCCTTCTATGGCCCCTATGATGCCCAGGAACTGGTTGAAAAATATTATGATGAAATCGGCGTGAAGGTTGTGCCATTCCGTATGATGGTCTATATGACCGAGGAAGAACGTTACGAGGAAGTGTCAAAGGTTCCCGATGGCACACCAACTGCCAGCATTTCCGGCACCCAGGTGCGCGAAGACTACTTAAAGGCTGGTCGCTCACTGCCGGAATGGTTTACCCGTCCTGAGGTTGCTGAAATTCTGGCCGAGCGTTACCCGCCACGTTTCAAGCAGGGATGCTGCATCTGGTTTACTGGATTGAGTGGCTCTGGTAAATCGACGACTGCCGATGTGTTGACCACCAAACTCGCCGAATACGGTCGTCGCGTAACCCTTCTCGATGGTGACGTGGTACGTACGCATCTATCGAAGGGCCTCACCTTTAGCCCGGAAGACCGAGACATTAACATTCGCCGTATCGGGTTTGTCGCGTCAGAAATCGTGCATCATGGCGGGGTCGCTATTGCAGCAGCCATCAGCCCTTATCGTGCCACACGCAATGATGTCCGCAACATGGTCGGGCAGGATAACTTCGTTGAAATTTACGTCGCGACACCCATTGAAGTGTGTGAAGAACGAGACACAAAGGGTTTCTACGCCAAAGCACGCCGTGGCGAAATTTCCGATTTCACGGGTATCGACTCGCCATATGAGGAACCCATCAATCCGGAGTTGACGCTGTATACCATAGACCGCACTCCCGAAGAGAACGCACAGATTATAATTGATTATCTTCTCAAAGAAGGTTATCTGCTGCCCAACGGTACGCCGGTTAACGGCAACGGTCACAGATAAGAATACGATTACTCGACGCCGCTACCCGACAACGATAGACAGTGGTATGCTAAATTGGCGGAGGCAAGCATGCGTCGAGTAATTTTCTTTTTCCTGATTCTGGTCGTTTACCTTGAAGTGCCACATCAGGTGGTGGCTCAGGGAGACGATCAGGAAACCGCAAAGCCGACTACTGTTCATATCGTTCAGCGCGGCGAAAACTTATACCGTATTGCGCAGCAATATGGAACCTCGGTCAACGCTATCGTCACCGCCAACGGCATCCTCGACCCGCGTTTTGTTGAGGTCGGTCAGCGCCTGCTGATCCCCAACGCCCAACCCGATAATCCGGGTGTCATTACGGCGCACACCGTTCAGCCGGGAGAAACCCTTCATACCGTCGCCATCCGCTATCAAACGACGACTGAAGACCTTTCACGCCGCAATGACGTTTTAAATCCCACTCGATTGTATACCGGGCAAGTCCTGCAAATTAACCAGACCGGCGACGAGCCGCTGGACAGTGTCAGGGTATATACTGTGCAGACCAAAGACACGTTGTATCGCATTGCGGCGCGGTTTGGAATGCCAGTGACTGTACTGGCACGAGCCAACCGTTGGACATCACCCCCGCAACTTTTTGCAGGCCAGATCGTGATTATCCCCGGGCAAACCAGCTCATCTCTCGTATCGCTGCCCCTGCCGCTGCTGGATCTAACGCTGGGGCCACTGCCAGCCATGCAGGGCCAGACATTGAGCCTGCAATTTCAAACGATAGAACCTGTGCAAGCTGAAGTCGCCTTCATGGGACGCCCCGTTAACGTTGCCTCGCTGGAAAATAACCGTTACGCAGCACTGTTGGGCATTCATGCAATGGCAGAACCGGATGTTTATGAACTGGTGATCCGCCTCACCAGATCAGATGCCAGCGTACTCGAATATCCGATTCAGTTTGAGGTCATTGAAGGCAATTATGGATTTGAGACGATTGCTATTCCCAATGAGCGGCAAGATTTGCTGGATGGGGGGACAGTGCAGGCCGAACTCGACAAAGTGGCGACGATCATGAGCCAATTCACGCCAGAGGCTTATTTTGAAGGACTGTGGTCACTGCCTGCCCCCGGTTCGGTCACATCGGCATTTGGAACCCGCCGTTCCTATAACGGCACCGAAACGGTCACTTTTCATGGTGGGGCAGACTTTGGCGGCGCAGTCGGTATGCAAATTACTGCACCCGCTGCCGGGACGGTGGTTCTGGTGGAGCCGCTGTTGGTGCGCGGCAATGTCGTCATCATTGATCACGGCTGGGGCGTATATACAGGCTACTGGCATCAAGCGGAAAGTTATGTCACCACAGGCCAGTTCGTGCAAAAGGGTGATGTCATCGGCGCAATCGGCTCAACCGGACTCTCGACGGGTGCTCACCTGCATTGGGAGATGTGGGTCAGCGGCGTTCAGGTCGATCCGCTGCAATGGGCAAAAATCAGGTTCCCCTAAAAACTTGATTATTCGTCTACTCTCGATTAATCTTTTTCTAAAGGAATAATAAGAAATGAGGTAAGCACATTGGAATTGCTGCTTGCCACGGTTGGTGGCGCAATTTGTGGAGCAATCCTGGTTGGATTGGCAATTGCTGGCATTGTCTGGTGGCAGAGACAGTCCAGTGTTCAAAACCTGCGAGCGAACCTCAATCAAACAATGGCATCGCCCCAACCGACCCCGCCATCCTTCAACACGCCACCCCCACGATATTTCAGCAGCCAGCCTACCACACAGGGTTCTGTTTCGATAGAAACTCAATTTCCGTCAGATGTACCCTATTCGTCACCACCGGCAGGGGTAACGCAGGGCACAGCATGGCTCGATGGCGTCGGCGGCATCGTGAAGGGCCAGCGCATGATTTTGATCAAGGATGAGACGTTATTGGGGCGCTCCGGGGTTTGTGATTTGCAGTTTCACGATCCAAAAGTCTCGCGACAGCATGCTTTACTCCGCCTTTATAACAACAATTATTTCATTCAGGATATGCAAAGTTCACGCGGTACTTATATTAATGGACGGCGGGTAGAAACACACGAACTGCGGGACCGCGATCAAATTCAGATTGGGGATACAATTCTGGTTTTCCGCCGCATATAGATTACAAAAATTGATCGCGCAGGACACGCTTCAAAATTTTGCCTGACGCATTACGGGGAAGCTCATCCACGAATACTACCTCTCTTGGCACTTTGAATCTGGCGAGATTGGCGCGGCAGTGCTCAATGATTGTCTCCGGATCAATATCGCCGTTTTTGACCACAATTGCCATGCCGCTCTCGCCCCACCGCTCATCCGGCACGCCGATCACACCGACATCTGCCACATGTTCCAGTTGAAAAATCACCTGTTCAACTTCGGCAGGGTAGACATTTTCCCCGCCACTGATATACATATCCTTGTAGCGGTCTACGATATAGATGCAGCCATCGTCATCAATCATGCCCGCATCGCCGGAATGCAGCCAGCGATTGCCGTATTCATCGATGGTGAAATTTTCCGCATTGGCATCAGGCCGGTTTAGATAACCCGATGTGATATTGGGGCCGCTAATCACCACTTCGCCCACCTCGCCCTGTGCTACATCGTTGAAATTCTCATCAACTACCCGCACCCGCGTGTGCATCATCGGCTTGCCAACCGAGGTTGGCTTTTCGAGGGCGCGGCGTTTGTCAATGAGGAACACGGTTGGACTTGTTTCGGTCATGCCAAAGCCTAACTGGACGATGATACCTCGCCGCGCGTAGGTTTCCAGTAGGGCCACCGGCATGGGTGCGCCGCCGCAACCCCATGACTGGATGTGACTCAGGTCAGTTTTGTTAAAATCTTCATGCTGGCTCAGAAACAGGTAAATGGCTGGCACGCCGAAGAAGTGGGTTACACCGTTTTGTGGATCACCAATGGTTTTGAGTGTTAAACCGGGGTCAAATTCGCGGGCGATGATATTTGTGCCGCCCCAATGCAGCACCGGATTCGCATACAAATTGAGTCCGGCGGTATGAAAGGTGGGCAAAATGACGTAGTAGACACTGTCGCGATTCAATCCTGTCGGGATGCTGATATTGATGGCGTTCCAGAAGGTCATCCCCTGCGTAATCAACACCCCTTTAGGATGTCCTGTCGTACCAGAAGTGTACATCAATGTTGCAACGGTATCATGATCAATCAACGCATCCATAACAGTTATAACATCAGCCTGATCGAGTGCCTGTTCATACTCCAGCGAGTCGTCCGAGGGTTCTGTGCGCAGATCAATACGCAGGCAGAGTTCAAGCGGCGAGGCATCGCGCAGGGCAGGGATGCGATCTGCAAATTCGTTGTCATAGACGATGGCTCGAGGCTTTGCATCGTTCAGGATATAGAGGAGTTCAGGCTCCGCCAGCCGCCAATTGAGAGGCAGCAGGATGGCCCCTAACCGGAAACACGCAAACTGTACCTCATAGTAATCCGTCGAGTTTTTGGCGAGGATGGCGACCACATCCCCTTTTCTGATACCCCACCCCTCTTTCATAAACGTGGCAAGATACCCGATCCGTTCATGGAATTGCAGGTAGGTCCACGCCCGATCTGTGTTCTGATCAATCATGCAAATCTTGTCGGGGGTGCGGTCGGCATGAAATGCCACCCAATCTGCGGCTAAAACCATCCAGTTATCTCCTTCAGCCCCAGCGCACCGCGACGGCACTCCACGTATAGCCAGTGCCTGCCCCGGCCAAAACAATCAGATCGCCCGGCTTAATCCTGTTCTCCGCAAGCCCCAGTTCAACTGCCAGCACCTGATCGACACTCTGGATATGACCATAGTCTTCAAGATAAACAGATTGATCCGGGGTTAAGCCAGCGGTCTCAAGGATTTGTAGATAAAATGAGCGTTTCATGTGGGTGATGCCGAGAAATTTCACATCGTCCAGACTGGCATTACTTTTTTCAACAGACTCGGAAATCACTTTTACGAAGTTATCGAGTGAGGTTTCGCCGAGCCGTGCGCCCATGTAGTCGCTGTGTTGAACATCCAGGCGCCCGACAATTTCACCCTTCACCGACGATTCACCCTCGGCAACGGCTTCCTCAGTCAATACGACAGTTTCGGAGAGTGTACTGTCCGTAAAGGCTGATGCGCCTAGTATGAGGTTCTTAGTTGCGCCGCGCTGCAACACCATCGCACCCCCGCCTGCGCCGAAATTGAACATAAACCGTGAGCGCTCATTTTGCAGGTTGATCAGGTCATTTTCGCGGCTTCCGGCGGCCAGCAGGACAAACTCGTGACTTGCGTCTGCAACCATCATGCTTTTTGCCATGTTCATCGCAATGGGCGCACCGGCACACAAGGCATACATCTCAAATGAATAAGCGTTGCCAGCACCGAGATTTTGCTGGATTTTGGCGGCAGCATTCCACACCAGATGGTCCTTAAATTCGCTGCCGTGCGAAATGACCACGTTCAACCTGTCTGGCGCGACTCTGGCTTTTTCGAGAGCTTTGCGGGCGGCTTGAGTCGCCATTATCGTCACCGTATCGTCAGGTCCTGCTACATGCCGCTGGCGAATGCCCATTTTCTCGCGCAGGATTTCTTCGGGAATGCCGGTTGGTTCGACGAGTTGCGCGGCGACTTCGATTTGCTCCGGGAAATACGTGCCCCAACCTACAATTCCAACTGTCGTATCCATTAGTTTCCTTTATTCATTACGCTTTGTTGACTCGCGATTTTTATCAATAGTATCATGTGTCCAAATTATAGCGTGGGAAGATTGTTATGACAGCTACTGAACTAGTTCCCGGCTTGACGCTGGAATACTTATACGATAACCGCATCGCTATCTTTACCCTCGACGAAATGACCAGAGCGATTGTCGATGCCTGGATTGACTCGTGTGATCAGGAGATGTGCAAGTGCCTTGCTGAAGAGCGCCCGATTCTCATCATACAGGACCTCTCCAATCCTAAAATTGCCCAGACACCGTATTCCCGTGAACGCGGACAGGCCCTCACTGCCAAGTATGAAACCCTTGAAGGACGAGTCGCGTTTGTATTGCCACCGACGACTGCCAACCAGCGGATAAAATTGTTTCTGCGGCGAGATGCGGAACGTAATCGGGAACGACGTGCTTTTCTCAGCCGCGATGACGCATTGAAATGGTTGTGTGAACTGTTGAACATTTGATGACGGCAAGATTTTGGATCACCAATGTGATTTTTCTCACTAATTTTGTAGTCGATTAGCATCAAGCGAGTCCAGAATCGATTCCAATTTGCATCGCTTACTAGCATTTTTGCTTGTTATAGTAGCCTTTGAGGTGTGACTGTTAGATAATCCAAAACGTTTAGGATTTCGTTGCAAATTTTTGCACATCAGTTCGGTTCGCGTTATACTCACAAAAAGTGCCTGCTAACCCAAATGCAGGCATTCTACAACGGCGTTTATGCTGTTGTTTCTAAATTTTACGCCCTACATTCCCCATAGGAGGCATAGCCTTGAGAAGGAAGACATTTTTACCAATTGTTTTTACATTAGTTTTAATTCTTGTGTTGAGCGGCCCTGTTCTCGCCAGCACGGTCAATAACACTGGCGTCCAAATCGCGCAAGACGGCGAAACCCTTAAAATTGGTTTGCTGACTGACAAGAGCAGCGCATTGCAAGCCTACGGATATGAATTATCGCGTGGTTTCGAGATGGGGCTTGATTATGCGACAGAAGGCACGATGGAAGTTGCCGGTCGTCCCATCGAGATTGTCGAGCGCGACAATGCGGGTGACGTTGATACCGCTATTGAAGATGCCCGTATTCTATTCGAAGAAGAAGGCGTTGAATTTCTCGTCGGAACCGTTAGCTCAACCGTAACCTTGAATCTGCAATCGTTCGCACTGGAAAATGACGTCATCTTGATGGCAGGTCCAGCGGCCAGCCCGGCCATCACCAGCGATGCTTTTAATGTAAATACATTCCGGGTATGCCGGAATACATTCCAGGATGCGTTTGCCATTTCCAGCTTTGCTATCGAGGAATTCGGCCCGAGCTACATCATCCTGGCTGCTGACACTGCCTTTGGTACTGGCACGGCTGCTGCCTTTGATTTTGCTCTTCAGGCACGCGGCGCATCCCCCATTCAGGACACTATTCTGGTTGCCTTCGATACAACAGATTTCACCAACCCATTGACGGAAGTGCTGGACAGCGGTGCTGACTTTGTAATTATTGTGTGGGCTGGTGCGACAGGTGTAACGCTTATCAATCAGGCCCGCGACCTTGGTGTGTTTGACGAGATGGGTCTTCTGCAAGGTACGGACACCAACTACCACATTGCCGCTGGTAATCTGGCAATTGCAGACACTGCCGCCTATATCGTTTATCACTATACCCTGCCGGACAATGAAATCAATGACTGGCTGGTTGAGCAGTCGCAGGAACGCTATGAGCCATTCCTTGAAGCATATGCAGCGTTCTATCCGGGTGAAGGCGAAGTACCGGGATTGTTCACGGAATGCGGCTTTGCCACTGCTCAGGCGGTTGTAGCTGCACTGGAAGCCACCGAAGGTGATACCCTTCCCGAAGCCATGATTCCGGCGCTTGAAGGGCTGACATGGGAAGGACCCAAGGGCGAATACTACATTCGTCCCGAAGATCATCAGGCCCTGCAACCCATGTACATCATCAATTACGTAGATGTCGCTCCTGAAGCACCGTTTGCCTACTTTGAACTGGTTCAAGAGGTAAGTGGGGAGGATTCAGCACCGCCCTGTCTGGCTCCGGGCCGCTCCAGCGAAGAACTTGAGTGTCCGCCTGCGCCAGACGAATAAACATTAAACCAAAATATAGACTAATGGGGCATCCCGATAGAAGGGTTTGCCCCCTTTCTTTGGAACAAATATGTCGGACTATATTTTACAAACTGAAAAACTTCGTAAAGAATTCGGGGGACTTGTTGCCGTCCGCGATGTAAGTTTGAACGTTCAGCGCGGGCATCTGCACAGCATCATTGGCCCCAATGGTGCAGGTAAAACCACCTTTTTTAATTTGCTGACCGGCAATCTCCGACCTACCAGCGGACGCCTGCTGTATAACGGGGATGATATTACCCGACTCGCCCTGCACCGCCGCGCCCATATCGGCATCGGGCGCTCATTCCAGATTACGAACATTTACCCCAATCAGACCGTCTTCGAAAATGCCCGGCTGGCGGCACAGGCTGTTGATTCCGATGCGATGGTCATTTTCAATCATATTGCGCGTTTCGGAAGTTATGAACAGAAGGCATTCGAAGCTATTGACCTGGTCAGCTTGACTGGAAAAGAACGCCTGCTAGCCAACATGCTCTCGCATGGCGACCAGCGCAAACTGGAACTTGCTATGATTGTTGCCAGCGATCCAAAGGTGATGCTGCTGGACGAGCCAACCGCAGGCATGGCGACCGAACAAGTGCCCGAAGTGATTGAAATTATTGGCATTCTCCGCCAAAACCGGACCGTGATGATCGTCGAGCACAATATGAATGTCGTGATGAGCATATCAGATCGTATCACGGTCATGCACAACGGTGCGGTGCTGGCTGAAGGGACTCCCCAGGAAATTGCCAGTAATGAGCATGTCCAGAGCGCCTATCTCGGTGAATTGTATGGTGACCTGATGGAGATAGCGCAAAATGAATGACATGCTGACCGTCGACAATATCCATACCTTCATCGGGCAGTTTCATATTCTGGAGGGCGTAACGGTTCAAGTACCCCATAACACCATTACCGTGATGCTGGGTCGGAACGGAGCAGGCAAGACAACTACGCTGCGCAGTATCATGGGTCTCAATCCAATCAAACAGGGCGAAATTATTTTTAAGGACCAGAGCATAGGCCGCATGAGACCCTATCGTATCGCCGATCTGGGCATTGGGTATGTACCGGAACACCGGGCGATTTTCCGGGATTTGACGGTTGAAGAAAATTTGAAAATTGCCGAGCGTAAACGGGGTGACTTTGCCAATCGCGCCCCCTTTGTGTTTGACCTGTTTCCCGATCTAAAACGCCTGTATCACCTCGGTGGGGGTCAACTTTCCGGCGGGCAGCAGCAAATGCTCACCATTGCCCGCGCTCTGATCCCGGACAACACACTGCTGCTGATTGACGAACCAAGTGAAGGGCTTGCTCCAATTATCATCGAACGCATTATTGAGGCCATTGAGCAACTTTCGAAACATGAGACGACAGTCTTACTTGTCGAGCAAAACTTCCGTATGGCAAGTCTGCTCGCCGAATACTTTGTGATTGTCGAAGAAGGGTGCTCGGTTGCGTCAGGCAAGATGGCTGATCTGGTGAACGACAAAGAAATGATTCATCGCTATCTGGGGGCGGCATAATGTGGGATGATATTGTTGAAGTTATCATAGGCAATCTCCTATATATTGCCGAAGAATATACTGACCCGTTGCCCCTACTCGTGATGTACTATGGCCTGACAACTGTCATCGGCGGCTTAATTATCTCCCGGCGTTTTGTTACACTGCGGCGTGATCCGATGGCTGGCTCCTTCATCGGATTTGGGGCTGCCCTGTTGGGATTCGGCATTCCGGGAATCTACGCGGTTCACCAACTAACTCCAGAAAAGGCACTTGGTCTCGTTGATGAAGCCAGCACGGAAGATGTCCAATTTCGCTTTGACACCAATGTGCTGTGGGGTATGGGGGCGTTTGGCTTTCTGTGGATTTTGCTCACTATTCTTGCCGCCAACACGGAGCCATCTCGATTTCTGGTGGTCGTTTCCGGCGGGGTCTATCGCGGGATGCTGATTTTCCTCGTAGCAGCCGGGCTGAGTATCATCTTTGGGTTGATGGATGTGTTGAATTTTGCGCAGGGGTCACTGTTTATGGTGGGAGCCTATGTTGCCTGGGAAGTGTACGGCGAATTGGGCGACTGGCGTGAAACATCGTTGGGACTGGCGGCAGCATTTCTCATTGCCCTGATCGCAGCAACCGTCGTGGGCACGATTCTTGGCCTCATCATGGAGGTTCTGTTTATCAGGCCCACCTACTCCCGACCGTTTTTTCAGGTGGTACTGACCTTTGGGTTGGCACTCATTCTGCGTGAGTATGCCATTTCGCGTTATGGGCCTGCCGCACTGTTTAACGTCGATTTGCGCTTCCCGGACGGCTCTTCCACGATTCTGACCGGGCTTTTCCCCGGCACATCCATTCAGAATTACTGGATTTTTATGAGCGTCATCGGCTTCATCATGATTTTCGGGGTGCAGTATCTCCTGCAAAACACTCGTATCGGCATCATCATTCGGGCCGGGGTGCAAGACAGCGACATGGTGGAGGCTCTCGGTATCAATGTCCGCCTGATTTTTACGCTGGTATTTGCATTAGGTGCAGCTATCGCTGCGCTGGGTGGCGCAGTGGCAAGTGGCTTTCTGGCTCCCAATCCCGATATTGGCGATCAGTTTTTGTTACAGGCTATTGCAGTGGTAATTGTCGGTGGGCTGGGTAGTTATTCTGGCACGGCAGTTTCATCAATTGTGTTGGGCATTACCGGAGCCATTGCTTCTCACTTTGCACTGGTGGAATACAGCTCCGACGCGCTTGGTTCAACGAGTATTCTGATTATTCTACTTATTGTCCTGTACATCAAACCAACCGGATTATTTGGCAGGGCACATTAAAGGTCGAGTTATGAGAGAGAATCGACTCCATCGACGACATCCGCTCGTTCAGTTTTTGCTGGACAACGGCATTTATATCATCATTGCCATCGTGATGTGGCGACTGCCCTTCTGGTTAGGTGAATACTTCGACAAACCAATTACGGAGCTAGGGCCACGCGATGTGCGCGGGAATGTAGCATTAAGCTGGATGGCAGTTGCCATTGAGTTATATATCGTCGCAATTCTGGCGATGAGCTACAACTTAATTCTCGGCTTTGGCGGGTTGTTGTCCTTTGGACATGCTCTGTTTTTTGGAACCGGTGTGTATGCCATTCTTATTCTCATGACCCAATATTCCCACTCACTGATGCTTTCAACAGGGATGGCACTGGGGTTGTCGGTTGTCCTCGGGTTTATGGTGGTGCTGGCGGCTTATCGTATCAAAGGCGTCTACTTCGCCATGTTTACGCTGGCGCTTGCTCAAGTGTTTTACGAACTTTCCCGTGTCAACCTGACCCGTGAAATTACCAATGGCGACGATGGAATCCGTTTTATCGGCGATAATACGCCTGAAATTGGCCTGACGGTCAATCGGCTGGACCTGTATTACCTGTGTGCCATTGTTATGGCCCTGACGTTTGTTTTCATCCGCCGTTTGATGAATTCCCCAGCGGGTAAGGTTATCCTCGCCATACGTGACAACGAGGAACGGACGCAGACAATGGGCTATAACGTTGCGCGGTATAAAGCGCTGGTGATCTTGCTGGGCAGTTTGCTTGGAACCCTGTCTGGTGTACTGCACGCGCTCTCCTCCAAAGGGGCCGAACCGGGATCGCTGTCTGTGGCGCGAACGGTCGATCCGCTCATCATGACAATTATTGGCGGGCTTGGCACAAATCCGGGGCCGGTTATCGGGGCGGCACTGCTGCATCTAGGCGAAGTGTTTTTGAGTAAACCCGATTTACATGTAGACCTCAATTTCCTCGTGTACCGCTATACTGCTGTGGTCGATACACGGTCAGAATGGGCACTGGCATTGGGTATTGTTTTCGTGATTATCGTGATGGTAATTCCCTACGGTGTGGTTGGTCAAGTCAATAAAATCTGGATTCAGGTGCGGCGCTGGCTGCGCAAGTTCTTCTATGACCCGCTCATTCGCCAGAATGAGAAGCTTGCGACATGGATGGAACCCTTCACCGGAGAACCGCCCCAGGTCGCCATCGCTCTGGCGCAACTGTCCAGCACAGAATCAGTGTCGCAGTGGGTATTTAAAAATCCCCATGCTGTGCTGACGTCAATACTGGTGGTGGTGCCGGTAATTGTTGGCTTTTTGCAATTCGACTGGCGGGCCACCGCGTCGACATTTTTATTCCTGTTGGTCATTATTGTGCCCCTACGGCTGATATTGTGGGGAGCGCAGAAATTTGGATTTTGGGATACGACCACCGCTCCCTGAGTGTTTTCAGAGCGCAAATTCTCATTTGTGAAAATTTGCACATTTCATCAAGTACTAAAACTCCCTTAAGATGACTGCAAATGTTACTTACATTACTCCCGCTTCCAGAGTATGTTTACGGAAAGTACAAACAGGGGAAAAACCATCTTTTGAAGGTAGCAGAGGTAGAGAGGGGTGGACCTGCCTACGAATTGCTCCTAAGTCAAAGAGGCTGACAGCTAATCTCCCGATACCCTGTTTGTATTAACAAACCATCAGCCTCGTCGGGCTACTCACACCGGGTAGCCCGACATTTTTTGTCTACAGGTGTATCAATCCCAATCTTGTAGCTCGTACCACTGCCTCAGTCCGGCTTTGTGCTGATAATTTGTTCATGATCGCCGTCACATGAAATTTGACCGTGTGATCGCTGATGCCGAGTTCGTAGGCAATGGCTTTGTTGGATAACCCTTCGGCTAGCAACTGGAGCACTTCGAGTTCACGCCCGGTAAGTGCCTCAGCCGGTGATTCAATCGCGGCGTCGGGCGTGGTAGAAAGCTGCTCCGTCAACACTTTGTCCATAACAAAAAAACCGTGATTGACGGCAGCAGTCGCCGCCGCAATGCGTTCCGGGTCTGAATCTTGCAGCAGCATCCCGTGAACGCCGATCTGCCACAGGTCGTTCGTCTGGTTTTCATCGTTAATCAGAGCAATAACGGGGATAGATGTTTCCAATACGTCCGCCAGATTTTGCGTATCAAGCGTGGTCATCCATGACATGTCCCACAGGATGACATCTGGTTGGTAGACATCCAGCGCTTCAAGCATTCCATCATCATCGGCTCCCTGTCCCACAATGTCGCAATCCGTCGCTTCCCTGAGCAACGTTGCCAGACCTACCCGCGCCAGCGGGTTGTCAGCAATAATATAAACGCGAGTTGTCATTCAGTACCTTTCCTTACAGCACCGCCCAGCATACCATTTTTATGTTAGAAAACTGCAACCACAATCTGCTATCCTCGTATACAAATACGTAGAAGCCGGTGAGCAAGTTGGGGAAATATTATGAGCACTCGAAACCGTAAGATTCTAAGAGACATCTGGTCACGTAAAAGCCGCACCGCCATGGTATCAACCAGCATTTTTATTGGAGTCCTCGGTGTCGTAACATTGATGACGGTTGGCGAAGTCATGATCAGACAGATGCGCGAAGACATCAATCCTGATGAACTTGCGATGGTGGGAGTAATACTCAACGCCCCCGGCGATATACAGCCCGACGATGAACAATATCTTGAGGAATTACGCAATATTGAAGACCTGACGGTAGTCGAAGGCTTTGGAACGTATCCAGTCTATTGGCGTGAAGATGAAACTTTCCTTGAAGGTAATATCCGTATATATTCGTCCGCCTTCGAAGACATTCAGATATTTAGAATGACCTTAATTGGCGGCGAGTTTCCAAACACAGGCGAAAAGCAGGTTGCATTGGAACGCCGCACCGCTGAAGAACTTGGCCTTGAAATTGGCGACACAATGGAGTTTCGGGTACTGAGTATCACTGACCAACTGGTCACCGAAACCTGGATAGTATCGGGTATTGTTTTCCACCCGTATATTGGTGATGGTTACAATATCTACGCCGCGCCAGAAGATGGTCGCTATCTGGGTGGGTTCGAAGGTTTTGGTGCCTATTTTGCTCGTTTCGAAACCTTTGAGCGGGCCGTTGAACAGCAGGAAACCTTCGTCCAAACAATAGATGACATCACCCCGTATATTGTTGTCGGCAGTTTCTACGACGATCCCGCAGCCAACGAATACATCTCCGAGATTTCTAGCTGGACCGATACGCTTGGTATGCTGGGTGTGCTTGCGATGGTTGTTTCCACGTTCATCGTCTTCAATGTCGTCATGGCGATTATGATAGAACAGCGACGCCAGATTGGGGTCATGAAGTCGCTTGGTGCATCATGGGGCGATAACTTGCTCATTTATACGGGCGTTGCCTTTAGCTATGGACTCATCGGTATGATTCCGGGCGTAATTCTTGGAGTCCTAGCCGGGCATTTTCTCACACATGCGGTAGCGCCGTTAGCCAATATCTATATCGAAGGGTTTTCAGTCGCACCGGGGGCTATCGGTATTGGTGTTGCGATGGGACTGGGTATTCCACTCATTGCCTCTACCCTGCCAGTCATCTTTGGAACGCGCGTCACCATCCATGAAGCTATCACCGATCTTGGCATTGGCACACGTTTTAAGCGTGGACCGCTAACGATGCTCCTTGAGCGTGTTCCGATGCCATCCACAGCCCGTCAAGCGGTGGGCAATATCCTCCAGAAGAAGCTGCGCTTGATGGTGACCGGGTTGACGCTCACACTGGCGGTAGGTTCATTCATGGGTGTCTTCGCCCTGTTCTATTCACTGGACGAGGTCATTGGGGACGCCTTCGATACGTTCAATTACCAGATTGAGGTGCAGCCCAACGAAACCAGCGAGTTTGATTCGCTGGCCGCATTAATTAGCACCGTCGATGGAGTTGAACAGATTTTTCCCGGCATTTATGCTGGTGTCACCGTTACCAAAGACGACCCCACTGTCAACCCCGCTGCTGATACATGGGGATTTGGCTTCACGGGAATCGATCCCGCTCAGGACAGCGTCAGTATTGACTTGAGGGAAGGCGACGGCTGGCAAAATGATCCTGCTCGGATTGGTGTTGTTCTGGCAGACCCGGTTGCCGAGCAGTTAAATACAAAGGTTGGCGATATCCTGTATGTCACGGCTGAAAACGGAAATACCCGGCCGTATGAAGTGCTGGGTATTGCCCGACTGGCGTTCGACGACATTTTTATCCCGTGGCAGGAACTGGCAAGTTTGACCGGCTTTACCTTGAACGCGCCACGCCCGAACGAGTATTTTGTGGGTGTGGAGATACCGGGTACCTTGCTGAGTAATATCACTGCTGCCGGACTGGATCATGAAGTCAGCCAGGTATTTGAGATCATTGATGGCGAATTCTTCGATAAACAAGAATCCGCAATTGTCATCTCATCACATCTGGCGGAAGGTGGTGACATTGCGGTTGGTGATGAAGTGCCACTTACCGTCAATGGCAATGCCAGAAAATATACCGTTACCGGCATTGCCGATGTTGACCCGCTGTTGTTGTCCCAATTCGAAGGGATAGTTAGCAAGCAGGCTGATAGAATTTATATGGTGGGCATGTTCTGGCAGGAACTGGCGGAACTTGAAGGGCGAAGTCTCGATGGCGATCCGGTCCCACAGGAATTTATCATCCGATTGACGGGAGATGAGCATACTGTTCGAGAGGTGGATACCGTTATCGGACAAATTCGTGACACGCTGCTCGCCGAAGGCATCAGCGCCGATTACTACAATGTGGTAGCGGATGAGGAAGAAAACGCCAGTCTCGTTCAAATGATTGGACTCGTTTTTGGTATCGCCTGCGTGATAATGGCCGTGGTTGGGGGAATCGGTTTGCTGGTTACCCTCTCCATGAGTGTATTCGAACGGCAGCGGGAAATTGGTGTGATGCGTTCCGTCGGCGCAAATTCACAGACCATTATTGTGCAGTTCCTGATTGAAGGGCTGCTGGTCGGAATAATCGCATGGCTTATCGCCATACCACTAAGCTACGGTATAAGCCAACTGCTATTATCTGTCTTACCCCTCGATTTTGATTTAGACTACCCTCCGATTAGCGCGATGGTGGGGTTTATTGGTATCTTGGTAGTTGCGACTCTTGCGAGCATTGGGCCTTCAATTATGGCAGCTCGTAAGACCGTTTCATCTATACTAAGATACCAGTAAAGGGGGGTCCGTGACCCGAACTCATTTGCGAAAGATACTCGGCGACATCTTTTCGCGCAAAGGACGTACCATTCTTGTGGCATTGAGTATTTTTGTTGGTGTGCTTGGGGTCATTACATTGTTCACGGTGCGCAACTTGATTAC
>JAKEEQ010000426.1 GCA_022616515.1 Chloroflexota bacterium
GGGTATTAGCCTGTGAGGATATTGCACGTGAAATACAGGTACAGTTGGACTTTCTGGCAAGCGAAAACCCTGATCTTGCTGAGCGACACCGGAGTATGCAGGTCGTCTTTGACACCTCGTGGCGCTTGCTCTCAAATGCAGAACGTGAGGTGTTTCCCAAACTGGCAGTTTTTCGGGATTCTTTTAGTCTGGATGCGGTACGCAGCGTCACACACACCAGCCTGACCATCCTGGCGTCTCTGATAGACAAATCACTGCTGTGGAAACTGCCGTCCGGGCGTTATGAACTGCATGAACTGGTCCGTCAGTATGCCGAACAACATCTGATGGCAGCCGGACAGCACGATATGACCCTTGAAGCCCACTGCCACTACTATGGGCAATTCATGGCGCAGTGTATGGAGGGGCTTAAAGCTCATCAACAGATTGAAACCCTGAATCGTATTGACCAGGATTTTGAGAATATCCGTCAGGCGTGGTATTGGGCCATCGACCATCAACTACTCGAACAGCTTAACGTCATGTTAGAAGGGCTGGATCTGTATTGCCAGATGCGTAACCGGTTTGAAGATAAAGCTTCTCTCTTCGCCAGCGCACTTGAACAGCTTGATCAAACCGATAATCCAGCAGTTGCAGCCACCCGCGTCCGTCTGATTTTGCGGTCGCCGTCACTCTATCTTGATGAGGTACATCATATCCTTGAGAGTGGGATGCTCGATCAATCACCCCTTGACCGGGCCTATGCCTTATACCTGATCGGAATAAATAGACCGGATGACGACGCATGGTTCGACGAAAGCATTGTGCTGTTTCGTGAATTGAAGGAACACTACTATCTGTCGCGGATACTCGATCACTATGCGTTCCGTCACATGATGCGCGGCGATCATGTGACGGCTAAGGCTCTATTTTCAGAGAGTCTGGCGCTTTGCATGGCGCACGGCAATATCTTCTCAGAAGGCCGTGTTGTAGCCAATATGGGAACGCTGGCCCATGCGTCGAATGATTTACCGGGCTTCGAGCGTTACTCCGATGCGGCCTATCAAATATGCGTGAAAATAAACGACTGGCTGGGGGCCTTGTACGCCAGAGCCAACTATATCCTGGTACGTGTTTTGCAATACGGTCAGGTAACCAGAGCTATTCACCAACTGAACGAATTGATGACAGTTGTTGACGATATTGCACATCCGGGAGCGCGTGGGCGTATCCTTCTCTATCGAGGCTTCTTCCAGAGTGATTTACTGGAAGCCTGGCGGGATTTTGAAGTGAGCCAGCCACATGTCGCCGACCATCCTATTTTGAGGCACGCCACGCATTTGGGGCTGGCAAATGTACATGGCTATCAGGGAGATTTGCTCATCTCGAAACAGCATCTCATCACTGCCTATCGCGGGTACCAGCGGGATTTTGAAGTTGTGACACTGGCGGCGGGCACCCTGTTACTGGTGGCCCATTATTATTGCCATCAACAGCAGTTTGATGACGCTCGAATCGCGCTGGCACTGGCGCTGACCCATTATCCAGAGCATCTGGGTTACATTGACGAAATCCCCTATACCCGCGCTCTTGTAGAAACCATTCGAACCACAGCCGGACCAGCCATCTTTGAAAAAGCCCTGAAAGACAGCCGCACTCGTAATCCTGAAGTTTTCCTTGAAGATTGTATTCAGCGTTATGAGGCCGAACTGGCAGACCGTTTTCAGCCAGTATATGAGCAGGCCCATCATGCCAACCAGTTGCTGGTGGAGCCACTGACACGGCGCGAGATTGAAATCGTTTATCTGGTAGCACAGGGAATGCGCAATCGAGATATTGCGGAAGAATTGGTGGTAGCGGAAGATACTATCAAAAAACATCTGACGCACATTTTTGGTAAATTGAACGTGTCCAGTCGGAGCCAGCTTATCAAAAAAGCCCAATCTCTAAAACTTTTGTAGCATCCATACCTCAGTTCCCACGAAAATACCACTTTAGTGGAATGTGTCTTCTAGCGGAAACCGCTATCGTTTCACTATGGATTGCAACCCATCAACTGTCCGTGAGGAACCAATACAACACTTTTAGAAATGGAGGCACTACCAATGAAACGCTTCGTAAAGTTGTTTATCGTCCTGATAATTGTCCTGATGTTTGCCCGTGAATTACCACAGATCAGCCGTGCCCAGGATGGAGCTGATGATGAAGTAGAGGCGAATAAAGCCCAGATGATGCGCTATATCGAGAACCGTAATGCCGGTAATTCTCAGCCGCCCGATGATCTATGGACCGATGATGCTGTGGCACAAGTCTGGGGACCCGGTTATGGTGACCTCGATTATGCCGGGGCTGTCGCTGCCGATGAGGCTTTTCTGGCGGCTATGCCTGATCTGCATATGGAACCATGTACCTACATCGGACAGGGTGAGTATGTAGCGGTTTACTGCTATGAGGAAGCCACATTCGAAAATGATCTGGGTGAACTGCCCGCGACGGGTGAAAAATGGTCGCTAAATGTATTCCTGCTGGCCCACTTTGAAGATGGCCTCATCAATGAATTCTGGTTCACCTATAACACGTTAGGGCTTTTTCAGGCATTGGGCGCAGTGCCAGCCGATGTTCCACTCCCGCCTGAGGAAGTATGGGATATTCTTGTGGATGAAACAAGTGCCACGCCCGAAGAAAATACCGAGTTGGTGTTGGAATTTGCTGATGCCCTCAATGAATACGACATCCCTACGGCCATGAGCTATTTCAACGATGACGCTTTTGTCTTTGATGTCATGCTTGGCTCAATCGGCAAGACTGGCTATGAAGAGGCGATCATCAACTATCAGGCCGCTCAGTCGGAATGGTCGATTAGCACGGTCATGGAGCCAATCATAGTCGCGGAGGGCGATCTGGTTTTTGCGCTGGATATGGTACATGGCTATTTTACAGGCGGCTTCCCCGATATTCCCCCGAACGGCAATGAAATTTTCATCCCGCTCGTCTCTATTGTCAAAATCCAGGATGGTCAGATTGTCGGCCTGTGGTCTAACTATGATACGCTCGGTTTTGTAAGCCAGCTCACGGCTGAACCGGCCACCGAAGACGACGACGAGGACGAGGACGAAGAAGACTAAGCAGGTTCAAGCAGTTAACTGGAGATGGTTCAAAGGGAATACCTGCTGAGGATTCCCTTTGGCTTTTGATATTCTGGTGAAAATGATTTTACTCAATCACCCAAATCATAGCCGTTTGTCCCAAAGTATGAGCACGAACGCTCATCCACTCAAGCTTGAGTCTGGTAAGAAACTCACGGTTCATGTTCTAATGTGAGCACACAAAAATATGCGTGTGAAGTGAGGAGATGGTAATGGCGAAAAAGGTGTGGATGGTGATTCCCATTGTGGTGTTCTTGCTGGTCCGTTTCCCGGCGGGTGCGCAGGATGACAATGAGCCAATCGAGGTGCCAGCTATGGCGGTAGACGGGATGGCGACCATGCACCAATATTTCCCGGCGGGAGACTGGGATTATTCATTTTCGCCGGGGCAATCCGATGATGTGGTCCTGACTGCGCTTAGTTCCGAGCCGCATGGGGTGGTGCGCTGGGTGCGTTTCCCTGCCATTGAATACGATCTTGAGGAAATTCAAGAAACCATCAATGAGGCGTGGATGGACGGCATTTTAATCAACTACAACAATACCGAAATATCGGGACGCTGCGTCATTGACGACTCGCTGCTCTTTATCGACATCACTGGCTTTGATGGCAACGAGCGCCCCTATGCCATCCACTACTGGGTGTGGGTCGATGATACGGGCTGGAACGATCTGTTTATCGGTATCGCCCCTGAAGCAACCGAGATATTGGAAGAATTTGAAGAAGGTCATTTAGAGGTTGTGGGGGCATGTGAGGAAGAAGAAGAGGAATTTGATGCGGAGGAGGCAGACCAATAGCGGTAGGTAACATCTTAACCAATGAGAGTTCTCCGTTTTCAGACAGCATGATGTGTTATTTTTCGGAGGGGCGCGGTACACCGCGTCCCATACCAAAAGAACAGATCTATTCTTCCACGAAATCCTTCAGGCCCTGAAGCATCATGTTCCAATTCTTTGCGGCATGCTGGCGCTCTTCCTCACTGGCGTTATTATCCTGCGAGAGCGTGACCCGTGTCTGTGGTCCTTCCCTTGATAATTCAATAGTTACTGTGTGGTAATTTTCAGGTACATCCGGATGACCGGAAAGCGGGCTGAAGTGGCTGTACTGGATCATCTGCCGTGGTTCCAGCGTCAGGATTTCGCCTTTATCCTCGTAGGCTGTGCCTTCCCATTCACCCTTCCACACAATGGGAGCACCTTCTTCCCATTCGGAGACAACGGTCGTGCCGAACATGTACGCTTTGATCTTGTCGGAATCGACCAGTGCGTCCCATACTCTGGCGACTGGTGCGTCAATGGTGATCGCTGCACGGGCAACGAGTCCTCTGTTCTGTGGCATGTTGTGAAACCTCCCTTTGTCCTTTAGAGCGGTGACATATTGACTGATGAGAGAATTTCGGACAGTATAGGTGCTGTCCCTACGATTGACGATGAATCCCGTAGGGACGCCCAACGGGGCCTCCACCACCTGTCTTTTTTCTGGTATAGCAAAACTTTGTAAGAAGAACGTACTTTCGACAAATGAACCCGGTACAATCATCGGATGTATAGGTAGAGAGGGGATTGTGTCTGTGCTCACCAATTTCAGGAGACACTATGTTTAAATATCTAACGCCTGTGCTGTTGATGCTGGCATCGTTGCTGCTGACGGTTCATGCACAGGACGGCGTGCGACGTACCCACGAGTTGTTTGTACCTTCCACTTATGATGGCAGCGAAACTATGCCGCTGGTGGTTGTGCTGCATTCATATGGCACATCCGGCAAGGGGATGCAGGCCATCACTGGCTTTGACGCCCTCGCCGAAACAGAAGG
Organism: Chloroflexota bacterium; assembly: GCA_022616515.1. GTDB lineage: Bacteria > Chloroflexota > Anaerolineae > Aggregatilineales > J027 > JAKEEQ01. Next base: position 4,939 of record JAKEEQ010000426.1, read on the forward strand.
TTTTCTGGTCACCTATCCAAACGCCGCTGACTTCACGTGGGATGATGGGCGTTCGACGGTGCTCGAACAGGCTGTCCCGGTCAATGATGTGGCATTCCTGTTTGAACTGATCGAGCGACTGAAAGCACAGTATGCCATCAGTGAGGTTTATCTGGCGGGATTCGGGCACGGTGGTTCAATGGCCTACCGTTTTGCCTGTGATGCGCCGCAGTTAGTCGATAAAGTGCTGGCAGTGGGTGCACCATTCTGGGAACACAACCGTGCAACCTGCGCTCCCGAAGGAGAACCTGTCGAATTGATGGTCGTTATCGGGCAGAAAGATTGGGCCGCGCCGCCAGAAGGACGCGCTGATCTCGGCACACAGGCCGTTTTATCACATGATGAATTGGCAGCGTTCTGGTTGGAGCGCAATGGCTGTGGCGAGGCCGAAACCGTTGGCGACGCGGCAGTGTATGCGGACTGTGCTGCACCTTTCACGCTCTACACCCCGCCCCATATCGGGCACCATTGGGTGCGCTTCAATGAGAATTACCATCTCAACCAGTTCGGCCTCGATATGACGGCGCTGGCCTGGGATTATTTTAGTGGTCAGGAGCTGGATTTCGCGGCGGAAATCAATCCTGATGTGGCGGGCGGTGAACCGCGTGGCTACAGCCTTTATGTGCCCCTATCCTATGATAGCAGCGAAGCCACAGCGGTGATTGTGGCGCTGCACGGTCGCCCCGGCAACGGCTATGAAATGGTGGCCCTGAGTGACCTCAATCCGGTAGCCGACGAAGAAGGTTTTATTGCCGTTTATCCGCATGGCATTGGGCAGGAGTGGAACTACACACGCGGTAATGCTTCCTATACTTCCAACAATATGGATGATGTCCAATTTTTGCGCTGGTTGGTGGATGATCTTGCACAGGATTTGAATATCGACCGCAGTCGTTTCTACGTCACCGGATTCTCTAACGGCGGGTTTATGACGCAGCGCGTGGCCTGTGAAGCGGGTGATACCTTCGCGGCGTTTGCCATCATCGGCGCGACTCTCTTCCCGGATTTTCCTTCGATATGTGAAGGTACACCTGTGCGCCCCATGCTGATTATGCATGGAAACGCCGATCCAAGTGTCCCCTGGCAGGGATTTGAGGAGCAGGGTATCGCTGTCACTTACTCCATCCCGGAGACCGTTACGTTTTGGGGTGAGCGCAACGGCTGCTCTCCTGACTCGGTCGAAATCACCGAACTGCCCAATGAAGATGATGACACGAGTGTGCGACACTTTGTCTTCAGCCCCTGCGAGTCCGGTTTTCCGGTCGAGTTTTACGCCATTGATCGCGGCGGACATACCATTCCCGGCGTACCGCGTCTTGACGAAGCCCGGTTTGGCCCCACCGCCTCCGACATTTATGCGCCGCAGGTGATCTGGGATTTCGTCAGCCAATTTTCACTGGAGGGTTAGGGGCCAGCCATCCTACGGATACCGCACTGGCTCTAGCTCAACCGTGCCCGGCGATTCCTGTGTACGCTCATCAAACGCCTCCAGCGTGACCGTCCAGACGACAGGTTTCGGCACGGGCGGCAGGGGCATGACAATCACATCGCGAATCTCATCGCCATCCTGCCAGCAGGTCGTCAGGTAATTCCCGCCCTGTGGATACCATGTGTAAGGCTCCGAGGTGATAGTCAGCGGTTCACCGTTTTCGTCAGTGTCGGTGGTGGCAATCAGGCGAAACTGGTAAGGGCGCTCGGTGCGTTCCTCGCCCCGCCAGCGAAACTCGTAGGCGATGACCTGTTCGGCAGGATTCGGGATATAGCGGTAACTATCCAGCGCAAATGCACCGCGAAAACGGTCGCTTTCAAACGCCACATCCACTGGTCTTAATTCCCCTAATTCGAGGAAAGGAACATCCTGACGTGGCTCCTCTGGCGGCTCTTCCAGATCAAGCGGGACCACCACCAGAAACGCTGCCAGCACCACTACCGTCGCTGCTTGAGCACCCAGCAGCGTCCAATCGCGGGTCAATGGCGTAAGGGCAACCGTCACCAGCATAAACGGGATGTAGAAGGTCAACAAACGGGCAGTTTCGCCCTGTGCCGTGCCGCTCAGCGCGACCACAATCATGGTGAGACCCAGCGTCAGCGCCAGCAGTCGATGGGCGGTTATTTCCCCGAACTGCCGCCATGCGCGGTAAGCAATAACGATGCCCAGCACCGCCATTCCAACCAGTGCCCATCCGGCAAACAGGAATAAATCATAGAGATGCAGGAAAATCCACACGGTATCATCCGCCCGCTGGACAAGCTCACGGTGGTTCTCGATTCCGGTCGTGAATATCTCAACAGGTGAGGTTCCACTATACGCCCACAAAGCCATCCACAGCACAATGAAGCCTGCTACAAACAGAAAGCCGCGCATCGCCAGCCATGTCCAGTTACGTCCTGCCATGAACCACCACCAGCCCAGTACATACAGCATGAACAGCAGCCCCACCGGAGCCACCGAAAAAGTCATCAGCGTCGTCGCACCCAGAATCAGCCCTGCCAGCAGCATCCAGCCGGGACGCTGGACACCACGCAGCAGCGCATAAAAGGCCGTGATGCTCAACAGTGGATAGAGCGTGTTCCACGTTGGCGTGAACAGCAGAATGGAGGGGACAATGGCCCACCACTGCGCCATATCCGCCGCCCGCTGAGGATCGCCGGATAAAAGACGGGTCGTGAAAAATATGGGAATCACCGCCAGCATGGCCCACAGCGGCATCAATATCCCCCACCAGCCCACACTCAGGATTTCGCCGGATGTATAATCCATCACCTGTTCGTTGGTGCATTGATACTGGCGCAGGTCGTAATCTAATGTATCAACGGGTTCAAGAAGATTCGCCGCCCAATAATGAAGCAGGGGTTGGGCCGGGGGGTGGGTGGTGAAATGGATGATATTCAACTCCTGCGACTCATCCATCACCTGCGGCCAATCCGCCAGCGTTTCCTGAACACCGTTCTGCGCCATTGAACGCACGGCGATGGTGCTGGCCCCGGTCTGAACAGGTGACACTGTTCGTGTGAAAAGCAAAAACAAGGGGTCATTTTCAATTGCCAGTGCCGCGAACGTAATCACCACCCCGCCAACCACCGCCAGCGACAGCCGCAGGGCGATGCTCCAGTGGCGCGTTATCCAGACTGCGCCGAGATAAACCAGCAAAACACCCGCCAGTGTGATGACGGGTGTCCATGTTTCCGGTTGGCGGTAGCTCCACTGCCAGCCCGCGCCACCCCGCAGTCCCGGAATGGTATCGGTGGCGAGGAGCAGCAGAAAAACAGCGATGGCAGGCGGTAGATACCTATTCATCTTCTTCCGCATACACGCGAATGCCGCGATAAATACGGTTTGGTGACCCGATGGTTCGCAAGATCGTTTGCGGCGGGCGATCTATGATTTTGCTTAACTCTTTGGCATTTAGCGGTGTATTGTTGTTCATCAAAAACACCCGGAAAACGGCGTCTACTAGCGAGGTGCGGGTCAGGTCGATTTCTTCGTGTGTTTCGCGGATGGCCTGTTCAAATGGATTGACCTGTGTCACTTCAGCGGTTAGCGGGTCGATGCTATCAACAACTTCGAGTTCGGATTGTTCTTCAATGAATTTGCGCCGGGATTCGGGCAGAAAGCTCATCAGGTAGACATCCAGTTCGCGCTCCTGATTTCCCCACCACGCATAATCAATGTGAAATTTAGTGTCGATGGTCGGTTTTAGCTGACGCTTCAGACTCATGGCAACTCCTTATGGGGTAAAGTTTTTAGTAAGACGCCAGCCGCCAGTAAGGACCTCCCACATTCTCAAAATCTGGATTGGAAACAAGCGTGGTAAAGATCGGGTCCGGGGGGCATCGCCGCACGAGATTGACGGCGCTGTACAGGGTCGTCAGATGGACAGCTTCCTGGGGAGTCAGGCTGGCAAGTTCAGGTAACAGGCGGCGCATTACTTCGGGCAGCGGCAGCCGCCGGTATGGGTTCCACAGCGCATCAAGGCCCTTAACGTCCTCGACGCCAAAATTCAGCAACTCATCATAATCGGCCCCGACAGCGCGTTTGTGATTTTGAAAAGTCACACGGTTATCGGCTGGCACGGCGAGTTTGATCCACTCGGTGCGAGGACGCGGGCGGCGCGAGAAGTCAATGTAGACTTTGGCCGGGTCTTCCTCGTGTTTACGAATGGTGATATAGGCTCCAATGGGCATCTGGTACTGCGTATAATAATCCCACAACCCGGAAACATAGCCCGCTTCACGCACCACCCACGTTGGAATCTCTTCGCTGCTGACCTGATCAATCATCGTCATGCGGATGCGGGTGGTTTCATAGGCCGTCGGAAAGAGTGCTTCCAGCCGGGCCGATATGGGCAGTGTTCCAGTGCGGCGGTAGGGGTAGATGAGGGAGATTGTAACCTCGTCCTCCTCCTCTTCTACCGCTTCAATCGGCGATAATTCGTCGTCGATATTCAGCAGGATGGCCTTCATATCGTCACTGAGCAGGTTGAAGTTAAAATCCAGTGTCTCATATTGAAGCTGGATAGGCACGTTCCGGACTTCATCCGGTTCCATCCGCTCCAGGAACCACAGCACTTTACCGGCTGGCCCCACTTCATCAAAGCGACCGTCGCGCTGCATGGCATAATCCAGCGAGAAAATCTGAAGACGTTTGTTGACATCTTCTTCCAGGCCGATTTCCTGAAAAATCTCCTCGGTGGTGAGTGGCCCGCCGTTGTGCATATCCAGAATGGCTTCAGCAAGGTGCAAATGTGAGATGTTGATATCAGCCAGCAGAGATTTCAGATACCATCGTCCGGCCAGATAAACCACATCCTCTTCCTCATCGAAGCGGGTTTTGACTTTGCGGGCAATCGCCCGGCCACAGCTGCGTAAAATCTGCTCCGGGTCAACCGATTCTTCAAATAAATTGTCGGTGTCCAGATTGAGGGGATGTTCAGCGGACAGGTTGAAGGCAAACTCGTGCAGGCCATCTTCTAATTCAACTTCCAGTACATCAAAATCACCATACTCTTCATTGCTGCCTTTACGAGTCGAAACGACTTCCCCCATTTGAAAACCAAAGGCCGGAAACACAATCTGTTGTCCGACCTCATAGTTGTTGCGTGGCTGGAAAATCGTTCCGTTCTTGACCTGCTTTTTGATGCGGTTGGTCTCCTGACGGATACGGTTTTCAATCAGGTAATAGGTGATGTCACGAAGGCTAAGTGGCTCTTCCTGTTCCAAAAATAGATTGAAGAGATATTGAACATCCTGATCGGTGACCTCAAGGTCATCGACCCAGTATGTTCTGTCTTCCACAGGATTGGGTAGTTTAGTCTTCGCCGTCATCGTAAATTGTACCTATCTCGACTGTACACCTCACTAAAATATTGAGGGATTCGCTGAAAAAGTCAATGTTGAATTGTTGGAACGCGCATCATCACTTAAAATAATGACGGAGGCAAACACACCGATGTCAATCCAAAAATGTGATAGATGCGCCGCACAGTACAAATTCCTGCATTGCAAGCTGATTTGTCACAACTGCGGCGCACGGCTGGACTGCTCCGACCTGTTTATCGATTGGGAGCGCGTGCAGAAAACACGGCAGGATAAAGAGAAGAAGCAGCGCGAACAGCCCTGACGATGGTTTTTGCGCTTCTCTAAAATTTTCCTGTTAAGCTTAGAGGAGATGACGCTGGTGGCGGTTGCAACGGACGCCCCGTTGGACGTCCCTACGAAAATTCACTGGTTTTCGTAGGGACGGGATGGAGCGTTTTAACAAAAATGTGCGGGGTACACCGCGTCCCGCATCATCAAAACATAACCTGTATTGAAAAGTTTAACTGCATCGTCGCGTCCGCACCCAACACTGTCTTCTATCGTGAGAGAACCAACGAAAGAGAATACATGACGAGTCCGATTGATTATCATATGCACAGCAACAACAGTTGGGACACCCGCGTCCCGATGGAAGAGATGTGCAAAGCGGCGATAGATAAAGGAATATCAGAAATCGCCTTCACCGAACATTTCGATCATTTCACCGAAAACAAAACCAAAACAGCCTATGTCCCCGACACCTATTTTGAGGACATCGACACCAACCGCCAATATTTCACCGAACAGGGCCTGAACATCCTGGCCGGGGTCGAAGTCGGTGAATATCATCTATACCGGGAAACCGTCCAACCGATCATCGACGGGTACGAGTATGATGTTGTGCTGGGCAGCCTGCATTGGGTAAACGGTGCGGAGAGCGTTTTCCAGCCACATTACTACGATGGAAAAACGATCCGCGAAGCCGTGATTCCCTACTTTACAGAGATAGTGGAAATGATTGAAGGCGGCGGCTTTGACATTCTCAGTCATATGGATGTCTTCAAACGGCGTGCCCATCTGGTTTACGGCAAATTTGATATTGAGGAGTTCGAGACAGAGGTGCGCGATGTGTGGCAGGCGTGTATCGACAACAATATCGGCATCGAAATCAACACCGGCGGCATGCGCTGGCGGGTAAATGAACCACATCCTAATCTAACTGCGTTAAAATGGTATCGTGAAATGGGCGGCGAAATTTTAACCATTGGCAGCGACGCCCACAATCCGGCAGACCTGGGCTATGGGCTGGATTATACGATGGAGATGGCACGCGAGGCGGGATTTAAAGCATTGGCGCGATTTAAAAAGCGGCAGGTAGCGGAATTCATTCCTCTCACTTAAAATGGTGACCAAGTATGCAAAATGAGAAATAAAATCTATCGCCAGAGCACCATGTCCCTATAATGGGGTTGAGAGAGTGACAAAAACGGACAGCATGTATGCGTTTTAAGAAATAAGTACGGGTTATCAACGAACCGGGATCGGATATACCCGACCCCTCCGGTGTATGGAGTTTTCGGAGGGGCGCGGTACACCGCGTCCCATACCAATGTAATCATAATCCGCATTATAGCGTCCGTGAACAAGCTGCATCGGCCAACAAAGTCAAGGGAGGTCGGAAGCGTTCAATACGATAAATTATTCCACATTTGGCGTGGGACATAAGGAGCGAGCATTCGATGCCGGAAGCCAGACACTTTCAATATAACGTCACAGTCGGAAACATACGGGTTGTCGTGGATGCTCACGTGCAGGTTCCCGCCTTCTGGGCACATCCCCAGATCGGTGGACCGTTTCCCGGTCTCATTCTGCTGCATGATGATTGGGGCCTCGACAGAGATGACCGGGCCATCGCCCATCGCTTTGCCGAAATCGGTTATTATGTAATGGTTCCAGATTTGTTTGAGGGAAACGTTGCCAAAAACCAGATGCAGGCCGATGTGTTGGAAAACCGCTATCTTGAGACGGCCCCGATAAAGGTCGGTGCGGCCCTGAAAGCCCTTGAGACCCATCACAAATGTAATGCCAAAATGGCAGTCGTCGGCTGGGACCTTGGCGGCTATCTCGCCATCAAGTTGGGTATGGAACGTACCGACGTTATGGCGGCAGTCTCATTTTACGGGGATGCCAGTCCGCTGCTTGGTAAACTGAGTCAGCTCAAATGCCCCGTACTGAGTATTTTTGGTGAAGCCGACCCCCTCACCGCCAAACTCCATGACGCGATGGCGGCTGAACTTAAAAAGGCCAATCCATTTCATGAGGTCGTTGTCTATCCAGAAGCATCGCACGGCTTTTATAATGATCTGCGCCCGACCTATCATGCTGAAGCAGCCGAGGCAGCCTGGCCTACCGTGCTAAACTTCCTGAAAAGGTATCAGGGCGAACCACCGCCACCGGAAGAAGCTTCCCCCGGATATTTCAAGCCCGGACGGGTTTACTAGGAGAAAAAACGATGCAAATTTGTACGAATTGCGGAACTGAAAATTTAGACGGTGTGGTTTTTTGTGAAAAATGCGGGGTGGCGCTGGTGGCAGTGTCAATTGGCACCAAACAGCTTGGCGGTGAAAGTCCGATGGCTGCTGGTGGCGAACGTCTGGACGAAGAAAACATCATCTTGCTGCACATTCACGGAGAACAGGACCCGCTGGCGATTCAGGTAACGGACCGGGTTATTCTGGGGCGCACGGGCGGAGAAACCGACAACGCCCCGCTCATCAATCTGGACGAGCACGATGCCGAAAATCACGGCGTCTCCCGGCGACATGCTATGCTCACCCGCGAGGGTGACCGCCTCTATATTTCTGATCTGGGCAGCACGAATCACACCTATCTCAACGGCAACCAGTTGCAGGAGCATGATAATCTTGTGCTGCGCGACGGTGATGAGCTTACATTGGGACACATGCGGATGAAAGTCTTCTACAAGTGAGACGCTACTATCTCAATCTGGTGGACTATCAAGCCGCCTGGGCTTTGCAAAAAGACCTCGTCGCCGCGCGGGGTCAAGATTTACTGCCAGATACCCTGCTCCTCCTCCAACATCCCCACACCTATACCCTCGGCTCGTCTGGCAAGCGCGACCACCTGCTGATGTCCGAAGCCGAATTACAGCGGCACAATGTCACCGTATTGGATGTAGATCGCGGTGGCGACATCACCTATCACGGGCCAGGCCAACTGGTCGGCTATCCAATTTTGAAACTGCCCACCCGCGATGAACGAATGAAAATCCGCGTCGTGGATTATATCCGCCAGCTTGAAGCCGTCATCATCAATGCCATCGGCGAATTTGGCGTGGAAGGCCAGCGCCTGTCGAAATATACGGGTGTGTGGGTGGATGTGGAAGGCACGCTGCACAAAATGGCGGCGATTGGCGTCAAGGTCAATGCGCGGGGCATCACCATGCACGGCTTCGCGCTCAATGTGAACACGGACATGAATTTTTTCGCGGGGATAATTCCGTGCGGCATTGATGATAAGCCCGTCATCAGCCTCCAGCAGCTTCTCGGTCAGCCCGTCGATTTCTCGCAGGTCAGCCCGTCGATTGACAGGGGATTTGAAGCGGTGTTTGGCGTTGAGGTTATCCCAGCCAGTTCAGTGGAACTCCTTCAATTTTCCAACGTTCATCCGTTATAATTATTGGGCGATAAACATTTGCCGAATAAGAAAAAAATATGCGCCAACCGGGATCGAGCATGCCCGACCCCTCCTGAAATGGTGGTTTCGGAGGGTGCGGTACACCACGTCCCTTTATCAACCGAGGCCGTCGTTGTTTGTGCTCTCGTTCTTAAATTATCCGGCGATAACAACCGCAACCACCGCTGTTGGCGGCTATTAATGCGTCTTGACGCAACCTTATCGCTCGACTAGAATCCGCATGATACGAAGGGAACTGCATAATCGATGCCCATTTTCGAGAATCTAAGCGAACGCTTGCAGGATGTGTTTACCCAATTGGGTAGCAAAGGCAAGCTAACCGAAGAGGATGTCAATACCGCGCTGCGTGAAGTGCGGATTGCGCTGCTGGAAGCGGATGTCAGCCTTAGCGTGGTCAAAGATTTCGTTAAGCGGGTCCGCGAACGCGCTGTTGGTGCGGAAGTCACCAGAAGTTTGCGCCCGGCGGAAATGGTCATCAAAATCGTCAATGAAGAGTTGATCGATACATTGGGTGAGGCAGGCCGCCTCAATTTGAGCGGTCCCAGCCCGCGTGTGATTATGCTTGTCGGTTTACAGGGGTCTGGTAAGACGACCACAGGCGCAAAGTTGTCCTTGCATTTGCGACGTGACAATCGAAAACCTTTCCTCATCGCTGCCGATACTTACCGTCCTGCGGCGGTCGATCAGTTGGTTACCCTCGCCAAACAAATCGACATTCCCTACTATGAAGAAGGGACGTCTGCCCCACCGCCCGACATTGTCAAGCGGGGGTTGCAGAAAGCCAAAGATGCTGGCGCGACCGTTGTGATTGTAGACACGGCGGGTCGTCTCCAGATCGACGAGTCCCTTATGGCAGAATTGAAAGCCATCAAGGAACTATCCGATCCAGCCGAGATCATTCTCGTGGCCGACGCCATGACCGGGCAGGAAGCGGTGAATATTGCCGACGGCTTTAACCGGCAAATCGGCCTCACCGGACTTATCCTGACCAAAGTCGATGGTGACGCACGAGGTGGTGCTGCCATTTCTATGCGTGAAGTCACCGGCGTACCGATTAAGTTTTTGGCTACGGGTGAAAAACTGGACGCCTTCGAGGTGTTCTATCCAGACCGTCTGGCGAGCCGCATTCTGGGCATGGGCGATATGATGACCCTTATTGAACAGGCCGAAGCGCTGTATGATGAGAAGGAAGCCCGCCGCCTGCAAGAGCGGATGATGAAGAACGAGTTCACGCTCGATGACTTCCTCGACCAGATGAACAAAATCAAGCGCATGGGGTCGATTGGCCGTATCCTGGACATGGTGCCAGGTATGGGCAAACTACGCAGCCAATTCGATTTTAATGATCAAGAAGCACAGGATCGCATGAAGCGGGTTGAGGCGATTATTCTGTCCATGACACGGCAGGAACGCCGCAAACCAGAGCTTTTGAACGGCAGCCGCCGTCGCCGTATTGCGGCAGGCAGCGGCACCACCGTTCAAGAGGTCAACCAGCTCATGAAACAGTTCCGTGAAATGAAGAAAATGATGAAACAACTAAGTAAGGGCAAAATGCCCAATTTCCCGGGTTTGCCGGGTATGTAACAAGGAGCAAAAATGGTTCGAATGCGTTTAATGCGAATCGGTCAGAAGAAGCAGCCGGTCTATCGCATTGTAATCACAGACAAGCGTAATGCACGCGACAGCCGCTACATTGAATCGATAGGCTATTACAATCCACGCACGCAGCCTCACACCGTAGAACTGCACGAGGAACGTGCGTTGTACTGGTTGAGCGTCGGCGCGTCTCCCAGTGAATCTGTTCAGCAGTTGTTGACCGAAACCGGCACACTGGACCGTTTTGCGCGTTTCCGCGCAGGGGCGGACCCTGATGAACTGCTGGATCAAGCCTATGCCGAGAAGCAAGCCGCTGAGCCGGTTAGTCCGAAGACTTCCTATGCCGCGCCACAGAAAGTCGTCAGTGATGAGCCGGTCGCTCAACTCGTCGAAGAAGACATGGAAGAATACTATGATGAAGAAGTCTTTGACGAAGAAGAAATAGCGGACGAAGACGTCGAAGCCGAAGATGAGATGACCGAAGAAGAGGAAGAAGTCCTTGCTGAGGCTGACGTTGAAGATGAAGATACCGGGGCCGAAGACTACGACGAAGAAACTGAAACCGAAGAAGCGTAGCCATGAAAGAACTGGTTGAATATGTTGCCAAATCGCTCGTCGAGGACCCCAGCGAAGTCAGAGTTGAGGTTTTCGAAGAGACCCGGATGATCCTGCTGCGCCTGACGGTTGCACCGGATGATACCGGGCGTGTGATTGGACGTGACGGTCGTGTTGCTCAGGCACTGCGGTCGCTGTTGCGGTCTATGGCAAGCAAAACCGGAAAACGTGTTACGCTGAAGATTTCTTAGGGTAGCGTCTCATGACTGAACCTACCTCCGGCTCAGGGGTGCAGCCTACTGAGCCTGATTTTTTAATTGTGGGGAAGATTCTGCGTCCTCACGGCGTTCGCGGCGAAATGAAGGTTGATGTTCGCACCCAATACCCGGAATGGCTGGCCGAGCAGGATGAGCTGTATCTGGGTATGGATCAGTGTGATCCTGCGTCAGCAACCAAATTCGAGGTCGTCTCGATCCGCTCGCATCGCGAACACCTGTTGATTATGCTGGAAGGCATCAACAACCGGGAAGAAGCGGCTCTGCACCGCGATAAATATGTGCTGATACGGCTCGATCAGGCGATGCCGCTCGAAGAGGGTGAATATTACACCTATCAACTGATCGGTATGGCCGTTTATACCACCACCGGCGAGTATCTGGGCGACGTGATGGACATCATGGAAACCGGGGCCAACGATGTATATGTGTTGAAGGGCAGCCCGCGCGGCGAAATTCTCATCCCGGATACCGACGAAGTAATCGAAGAGGTTGATCTCGACGAACGCAAAGTAACCATCAATCCTATTCCGGGATTGCTGGATGACTGAAACCGATGCAGAAATACTGGCTGGGCTTCAATCATGTAAAGGGTATCGGCGCGAATCGTTTGCGCGGTTTGTGGGCATACTTTCAGCGTGATCTGGAAGCCGCCTGGAATGCACCGGCATCGGAATTAGAAAATGCGGGACTGGATGCGACAACGATTGAGTCCGTCCTGCAACATCGCCAAATTTTTGATCTGGACAGCGCCCTCAACCGTGTGTACGGCCTGGGGGCGTGGTTATGTACGCTGGATGATGATCGTTATCCACTGATGCTGCGCGAAATCCCGGACGCGCCGCCGCTGCTGTATGTGCGCGGCGACATCTTCCCGGAAGATGACCGGGCGCTGGCAATCGTCGGAACGCGCAAAGCGACCACCTATGGGCGCAAAGTGACGGAACGCATCGCGGCGGCAATGGCGGAGGCGGGCGTAACGGTCGTCAGTGGACTGGCACACGGCATTGATGCAGTGGCCCATCAAGCAGCCATCGAGTCAGGTGGGCGTACGATAGCCGTGCTGGGCAATGGTATTGAAACGGTGTATCCTTCGGAGAATCGAAAGTTAGCCGAAGCCATTGTCGAGCAGGGGGCCATCATCACCGAATACCCGGTTGGAATGCCGCCCCAC